>DRHF01000027.1 GCA_011049715.1 Desulfobacterales bacterium | reverse complement strand
CATACGATATGGCAAAACGCATGAATGCCAAGCTTCGAGAATACAAAAAGAATTGGGATGAGCATTTCTGGGAAAAAAACGAGGATGTCAATCAGGATAGGCAGAAAAGAGGGGGGAGAAATTAAGGTTGCGGATTAGAATCATCGCACCTTCTGATGGTGCAAAAAACGAAACATGGTGGGCCGACTATTGGGTCAAACGGGATTTAGAAATTGAGTTTGCCAGGCGGGGCTATGAGATAGTCAGTGAAAACGCGGATTTAGATTTTTATTTATTTGGAAGTTATGCCCATGCCGATAAGATAACCGCCCCTATAAAATTTTGTTGGATATATTCACACCCCGATCTTGTTCAAGATAATTTCGCTGTCCAATTCGACCATGTGTTTGTCCTTTCAAAGCCGCTCCTTTTAAAGGTTGCAAATTCAACACTATTGTTTGGCGGGTCATCAAAAACCTTTGTCCCCCGGAAAGAAAAAGCGAAATATGATCTGGTATTCATGGGGAATACGGGCAGTCCGAAAAGAATTGAAACGCTTAAATATCTGATCGATTTGAAAAAGTACAAGATCGGGTTAGCCGGGGCTGGATGGGATTCCGTTTTGGGTAGTCAAATCGAAGGCGTAGATTACCAGGGACCGTATATTGACAATGCCAAGTTAGGCGAGTTTTTTAATCAAGGGTTATTGTCGTTTTATACGGGTCATGAAGATATGCGAAAAGAGGGGTTTGTTGCCGTGCGGATTCTGGATATTTTCAAAAGTAGCGAGAACCTATGTATTTCAGAAACGAACGCCGGCCTTCATGAAATGTTTCGGAATATCCCGACTTACGGAAGCAAAGAGTTTTTGGCACCTCAAATAGATTGGTTTTTGGAACACCCGGATGAACGAGAAAGGGTTGCGTTGCGGTGTAGGCAGGACGCGGCGGAGTGGACGTTTGGTCGGGTGGTCGATGAAGTTGAAAGGTGGATTAATAATTAAGGGGGAGAGAATGAAAAAGGCAAATAAGATAAGAATTGTAAACAAAACCGGTATGGGTAACGATACTAAAGTTTTTGCAGTGGGAGAAAATGGCGAAGAAATAGAACTTCTACGTTGCCGTAAAATAACATTAGATCCGATATGTGTAAATGGTTTTGTTGTTGCGAGCATTGAGTTCACAGCGGTCGAGTTTGATACAATAGCAACCCTGCCTGAAAATGAATAAAGTCAGCATAATACTCCCGACAATCCGCCGAATCAAAGCCGAACGATGCATCGAGGCCGCACTGAAATACAAAGGCTCGGTAGATGTTGAAATAGTTCAAGGTTTTGACACAAACAGAATCGGCGCACCCAAAATGATCAAGCGGCTGGTCGATAAATCAAGTCATGATTTAGTCATGTTCTTGGGTGACGACACGATACCACGAGAAGGGTACATGGATGGGGCCCTAAAAGCAATGGCGACCCTTCCGGACGGTTGGGGGTTGGTCGGCTTGAATGACCAGCTTAATGATGGTGAATTGTTGGCGACCCACTGGCTTGCGGATAAAAGGTTGCTACCTCTTTTGGATGGCGAATTTTTCCATACTGGATATTGGCACTGCTTTTGCGACCGGGAATTGACGATAAGATGTAAAGAGTTGTCCCGATACGTGTACGCTCCTAATGCGATAATAAACCACGACCATCCGATGAAAACGGGACACCCCCTAACCGGCGACTATGGCCGGGTATATAGCAAGAAATGGTTTGACCATGATAGCAATCTTTTAGCGGATAGGAGTCGAAATGAATGGGCGTGAAATGAAGAAAAACTACGTTATGACCCAATACGATTTAGGCGAACTTCAGGATAACCGGGGGTCTGCCAAAACCAAGAAAGAGCGTATGAAATGGCAGTACTTGATTGACGAATGGTTTTCTTCAAATGAGACGTTGGAGGACAGAAACAAGAATGAACGCGAAAATCCCAGTCCTATACACCACGTTTAACCGGCTTGAATATACCAAGCGCACCCTACCCCGTCTAATCGAAGCGACCCCGGAGGCCGATATTTATGTTGTGGATAACGGGTCTGATGATGAAACATTAGAGTATTTGTGGGGCTTTACGAAGTGTTCTAAGGTTACCGGCTTGATATTGTCCAATCACGACAGCCCATTCTGGTTGCGTATAAATACAAGTAATATCGGCATTGCAAACGTGATGAACTGGTTTTTCGAGGTAACTCAAAGTTGCGAGTGGGTTTCAAAAGTAGACAATGACACAATGGTTCCAGATGGCTGGCTGCCCAAAATGATCGAGGCGGCAAAAGTCGGAAATATTGATGTCCTGCAAGCCAAGCACCATTTCGTAATAGCCCGGTACAAGAACTGGACTGATATGGAACAAGACCGAACAGTCGAAAATCTAAACGGTTGTGGGAAAATAGTCCACTACCCTTTTGTGGGCGGGTCCGGAATTGTGATTCGTAGGGCTGCAATTACCGACCCCATTAAAAGCAACGGACATATTTTCGGATGGAGCGTTTATCAGGATACAAGACCGGAAATCAGATCGGCATTTTATCCGGGCGTGTGGATCGACCTGCTTGATATGGCTG
>DRHF01000026.1 GCA_011049715.1 Desulfobacterales bacterium | reverse complement strand
CGGTAGCTCAACGTCTTCGTCGATGTGCATCAGGGAAAACCGGGCGGCATTCCAAAGCTTGTTCACAAAATGACGATACCCGTCGACCCGTTTTTCAGACATCTTGACATCCCGCCCCTGGGCTGCGAAAGCGGCCAGGGTGAAGCGAAATGCATCTGTTCCATATTTTTCGATAACAGTGATCGGGTCGATAACATTCCCGGTGGATTTGCTCATTTTTTTGCCGTCCTCATCCCGAACCAGTGCGTGGACATAAACATCTTTAAACGGAACCTCTTTCATAAAATGGAGACCCATCATCATCATGCGGGCCACCCAGAAAAATAGGATGTCAAAACCGGTCACAAGGACAGACGTGGGATAAAACACCTTCAAAAGCGGGGTCTCCTCCGGCCATCCCATGGTGGAGAACGGCCACAGGGCGGAGCTGAACCAGGTGTCCAGAACATCAGTTTCCTGCACAAGATCATCCCCGCCACATGAGGAGCATGTTTTGGGCCTATCCATGGCAACGATCATCTCTTCACATTTTTGACAGGTCCATGCCGGGATTTGATGCCCCCACCATATCTGGCGCGAAATGCACCAGTCTTTGATGTTATCCATCCACTCAAAATATGTTTTTGTCCACATATCGGGGACGATCCGGGTATCGCCTTTTTTGACCGCGGTGATGGCCTTTTCCGCCAGTGGCTTGGTTTTGACAAACCATTGTTTTGACAGGTTTGGTTCAATCAACGTTTTGCATCTATAGCAGTGACCGATGCTATGCTTGTGAGGCTCGATTTTTTCAAGAACCCCTTCTTTTTTTAGTGCTTCGATCACCGCTTCCCTGCAGGCGAAGCGATCAAGACCAACATATTGGCCGGCCTCAGATGTCATCTTTCCGTCATCCCCAATCACTTTTATGCTCGACAGTTGGTGCCGAACACCGATTTCAAAATCGTTTGTATCGTGGGCAGGTGTCACTTTCAGAGCTCCGGTCCCAAATAACTTATCGACATACTTGTCTTTGATAATCGGAATCTCCCTGTTCATCAGGGGGAGAATCAGCGTCTCAGATCCAATATCACAATATCGATCATCTTCCGGGTGGACAGCCACTGCTGTATCACCCAGCATGGTTTCAGGTCGGGTCGTTGCAACAACAACACCCCCTGATCCATCAGCGAAGGGATATCGGATATGGTAGAGATGACCATCGTGGATTTCATGTTCGACCTCTAGATCCGCAAGCGCCGTGTAGCAACGATGACACCAATTGATGATGTAGTCGCCTCGATAGATGAGTTTTTCATTGTAAAGCTGCACAAAAACCCGCCGAACAGCGGTTGAGAGCCCTTCGTCCATGGTAAAGCGTTCACGCTTCCAATCGCAGGACGCGCCGAGGCTTTTGAGTTGATGAATGATTGCGCTCCCATATTCCTTCCGCCATTTCCACACCGCTTCGATAAATTTTTCTCTCCCCAGCTGGTGGCGATCCAATCCCTCGCCGGCTAATTTTTTCTCCACAACATTCTGAGTTGCAATTCCTGCGTGATCGGTCCCGGGCATCCAAAGAACATTATCGCCCCTAAGCCTGCGGTACCTGCACAGAATATCCTGCAGGGTATTGTTGAGCGCATGACCCATATGAAGAACACCTGTAACATTGGGGGGAGGAATAACAATCGAATAACTCCTGCCGGCACTTTCTTCACTGGCTTCAAACAGCCGGTTTTCCTCCCAGAATCGATACCACCGTTTTTCAACATCACGTGGTTCATATTGTTTGTCAAGTAGACCGGATTTCATATCCACATACTCCTTCTGAAATCGAAAACCTTCACCCTTTGGCTCCCGTTTAAATTGAAAAGGGGATTATGAAAATAATCCCCAACCATCTGTCTGGCGGTCCCTTTTTTAAACCTTTCAGGACATCCTCATTGATCGTTCGTCCTAGGTTTTTTCTTCACCGCTCGAATCTTCTAAAAGGATATGTTTGAGCTTTTCAATCTCCTTTGCAACCGCTTTTTCAATCACCTCGGTGAGCATTTGCTCGGCTTTTTCTGAAAACGTCCTCTGTATCACCCGCTCCAGCGCTCTCTCCAGTTTTTCATCGGGTATGTTAATTTCAGCAGTTTCACTTGCGCCTTCGGGTGTATCATCGCTTTGTGTTGAAACGCTCGCAATATCCGATAGTTCAGTTACCTCTTCATCTTCATTCTCTACCACCTCATCGATAAGTTGAATGATCTCTTCATCTTCAATGGATCCATCATTTTTAGAAATTTGAGGATGCCCATCCTTATCTTTCATATTCACCTCGTTTTTGAAAAATGCCATTGAAACAGACAAAGGCACGGGTGTCGTGCGTCATCTACTGGAAACGAATTCTGCCGGTCATAAAAACATCTGCCTGTTTTGGGTCGACAAAATAGAAAATTAAATAATATATGACAGTTATCAAAAGGTAATTCATGTGTCAAGCGATTTGCTTTTTAAAAACCGATTACAAAAAAGGATTTACAGAAAACCAAAACAATTTGTATAACTCCTCGCTATGCGACGGTTTTTTATCCACCCGAAGGAAATTTCAAACCTGACCCCTGCCCTGGCCGATGACGAAGCCAGGCATATCAAAAATGTACTGCGCCTGAAGCCGGGCGATAACATCAGGCTATTTGATGGGAGCGGTTGTGAATACGACGCTAAAATAATTACGCTGTCGGATAACAGTGCTGAAGTGTCAATCCTTCACCGGATCGATTCAGTCGATGACCCGCCGGTTGAAATAACCTTTGCCCAGGCTTTTTTAAAGGCGAGGAAAATGGATCTTTTAGTCCGGCAGCTCACCGAACTCGGCATCTCAAAATGGATTCCTTTTATTGCAAAACGATCGGTTCCAAAACCGGACGCGAAACATCTTTTTACAAGGGCCGAAAGATGGAAAAAAATTGTTATAGAGGCTTTGAAACAATCCAACCGTGGTCGTTTTACTGAAATCGGTGAAACCGTATCCTTCGAAGATATTTTGGGACTGGCCCCGGATCATGATCTGAAGATTGTTTTTTGGGAAAACGAATCAAAGCCCCTTCATAGAGCTCTTTCATCAAACACCGGCTCCTATCGCAAGATCCTGGCCATGATGGGGCCGGAGGGCGGTTTTACCCCTGAGGAAATTGAAGATGCCAGAGCGGCTGGCTTTGTGACCGCCGCCCTCGGCCCGCGCACCCTAAGAGCTGAAACCGCTTCCATCGTGGCCTGTGCTTTGCTGCAATATCTTTTTGGAGATATGGGCAAAAATGTATTGACAAAAATTCCTGCCTCTAATAGCTATTCTTGATTATTTCTTCTCGTCAATGCAGGGGCCGAGGTAGCTCAGTCGGTAGAGCAGCGGACTGAAAATCCGCGTGTCGGCAGTTCAATTCTGTCCCTCGGCACCAAGATTTATTCTTTATTTTCAAAAGGTTAACCATTTATGTGGTTAGCTTTTTTTCTTCAAAATCATGGACTGTAACCGAAATTGTAACCTTTTGCTTTTAGAGATAATCTTCCAACATCTTCGCCGCCATCTTCAAATCGGTTTCATTTACGATGTTATATCGATCGAAAACAGATCTTGTTTTATGGCCTGACACCATCATTGCAACTCTTTCCGGGACGCCTGCCCGGACCATATTCCTGATGCTGGTTCTTCTAAGGTCGTGGAACAACCTTTGTCCTAACTTCGAATTTTTACAGGCGGTATTCCATGCCTTGTCAAAACGCTTTATTTTATTGGTTCCATTGGGATTAAGAAAAACATAAGGAAGGAGATTCTTCCGGCCTTTCAATTGAACAGTGAGGGTTTCTTTCATCTCATCGTCAAGGAAAGCCGCTCTTCCTTTGTCATTCCCGGCAGCTTACCCTCGGAGATTTCACCTTCGCGGCGTCTCAGCAACCGACGGGCATCCACCTCTTTTTTGCTTTTGGCCGATTCCTGGTATGGCCTACCGTTACGGAAATACTTAATCCAAAAAATGTTGCCTCTTTTGTAAATGCATCCCATAATGAATACTTCCTTTCAAAAATAAAAATGCCTAAAGACATTCCCCGGCACCAAAGCGGACCTTTTAAGATCGCTCAAAGTGCTTGCTGCACAAGAGGGTATGCGAATAAATCAACTTTTTGAAGAAGGCATCCAAGACCTTCTCGAAAAGTATGAAAAGAATTCAGAGAAATAGCCGGTTGAAGCGGTTAATTGAGAGAATTTTGGGTTGGGGCTCTTGGTAGTGTCTGACCGAATGGATAGAAATTTCAAGCTATAAATCCATCTAATTTTGATTTGAATTTAGAGGATATCACAGGTTTCTTAAGATCTGGGGTACTTGATTTTAATCACAGGCTGATGCCGACACGGGATATTGGCAAGATCTTACAGGTTTGGGCTTGCTTGATTCTTACTGCATAAGATGAAAAGTTTTGGCTCATGTTAATTGAGCCGATTCGAGATCAATACAAAACTGACAGGGAGTCTGACCATGGAACAAATATGTAATGACCTGGCAATGGAACAACAGGAGTTGGATGCGGTCGTGGCAAATTTGGATGAGGCCACATGGGAGATCATGACCCCCTCTGAGGGCTGGGATATCAAGGAACAAATTCGTCATTTAGCGTATTTTGAGAATAGAGCCAAACTGGCTGCTTCGAATCAGGAGGCCTTTAAACAGTGGTTTGAAGAAATGCTGCAAGATCCAAATACAATGACGAAGCATGTGGAGACTACAGGAAAAGATTTGACTGCTGGAGGAACCCTGAAATGGTGGCGAGAAGAACGCAGAGCGTTGCTATCAGTCTTAGCAAAAATGGATCGCAAGAAGCGACTGTCCTGGTACGGTCCTGCTTTGAGTGCCATGTCTTTTGCCACCGCGCGTCTGATGGAGACCTGGGCACATGGACAGGATATTGTGGATGCATTGGGTGTTAGACGCAAACCGACAGAGCGCTTGCGTCATATTGCCCATCTAGGGGTGAGTACATTGGGATGGAGTTATATCAACCGTAAAATGGAGGTACCTGACACACCGGTTCGTGTGGAACTCACCGGGCCTTCAGGCGACATGTGGAACTGGGGGCCTGAAGAAGCGAAAGATATGGTAAAGGGCCTGGCTGAAGATTTCTGTTTAGTGGTGGTTCAACGACGGCATGTGGCCGACACAGATTTGATTATAAACGGAGAAACTGCACAGCAATGGATGTCGATAGCCCAGGCTTATGCCGGACCACTGACCGGAAGTTGAAAGCCGGGGAAGTTTCTGAAGAGTAAACAATAGCCAGCTGTTTAAATGATGGGTTATCGACAAAAAATTTTGGGGGGGGGAAACTACAGCGCAAGCGGTTTCGTACATTCATTTGTAATCCCAGTTTTGAAGGGTGAACCGAGCCCATGGATTTGCCCTTTTTATTGGCTAAAAGCCTCACTTTTCGGGACCATGATTTGACATCAATCATCCAAATCCGATAAGGTGCATGTATCAATTTGGTATATGCAATAAATTCACAAAGTTCGATAGCTTGTATAATCTCTCAATATACATGAAACCGGCTGATATTTGGTTTTGGCATTCTATACCAGTTTTTGTGATAAATAAGCGGAATAAAATATATTCGCCGTATGGTTTTTAAACTCACTTATATTCTCGGCTTTCAAAGACAAAGGACATTCCACTGACCCAAGTTACAAGGGCTTTGGGTTAGGAGGGAATGAAGCTAATAGTGAAGGCATTATTTATCTAGGCGCGGAACGTGAGGGATTAAAAAAATAGGTTGAACAATCTGTCAGACGGTTTTTGATGTACCTCTCGATTATGTCAAATCAGTATAAGTCAGGACAATGCGGGTGATTTGGGAAAAACTCGACATACAAAACCATGTTGGAGCCTTATTTAACGCTCGGCTTTGCATGGCGCACAGAGTAAAGACGATAGGGGTTGGTATTATCATTTACATCACCCTATTTGGGTTCCTCCGCGCCAGTCAATCGATGGGGCTACCGACGAATGTGTGCATTGGCCATTTTTGCGGTCCAGTACAACAAGAGATTTGGAATCGATTTCAGGGCGCTATTGGACTTAAATTGGTTTTGATTCCAAGCGTATACTCCGGAACCTGCTACCATGACAGCCCTGCTTACAATCCGCATACACCACAGTTCGGCGGCGTGCTGATCGACAAAGTGCACGGGGACGTGTTCTTTCATGGAAGGTTCAGTTTCCACAAACAAAAACACCCATACGCAGATTTGAGCGTTGAGGCCGCAAGGGAGCGATTTCCAGAACACTATGAAGTCACTCTGTATGACATGTTTGCCTACGCCGAATCATCCGATTCGCTGGCGCCGTTTCGTTACTGGTTTCGTCAAGAAGCAGATAATAAAGATCTGCTGCTCGTCGGTTACTTCGGCTATAATCATACTATACTATGTGCCTTAGATCGCCATTAATACAGAGGCGTACGGTTAAGGGAAGGTCCAAACGATAACTGAAACCGAAGGTCGTTACCCTTCCTGCCGACATATATATGCCTGCAATAAAAGCGCTCTTTAAAAATTGTAGATACCTCCAAAATTCCCACATTTCAGCCTGTTTACAGAAAAATGCCTTCTTGACAATACGACCGGTATCCAATATCTGAATCCAATTATCGGCTGACGCAGTATGATCGCTGTTGGATATCCGTCCCTGCTACATATTGCGATACATCCTTTTACGGCACACGACCTCAAATTTTCCCTTACTTCGATCTCAAAAAGGAAATTCTTATTCTAAGGAGTCTTACATGAACCATCGCGAGCGAATCACGGCCGTCTTTCAGGGGGAGACTGTCGACATCATTCCATGGGTGCCGCGGCTCGATCTGTGGCATAATGCTCACACCATGTCCGGCACATTGCCTGAGAAATATGCCGGGATGAGCGTCGAGGATATTCATCGCGCCGAAGGCTGGCCACTTCACAAGATCGTTCCCGAATACCTCAAACCGGAGAAGCCCGAGGACATCTACCACCGCGGTATCGGCCTCTACGACCTCAAAGAGTTCGCCTACACGTTTGAGTTTTCGGCGGATGTGGACATTGAGGTGAAGCCTGAGATCAGCGAAGACGAGGAAATGACGTCCATAGTGTATCATACGCCGGTGGGTTCGGTCAGGGTGCGTCACGGCCTCACGGTAGAAATGAAGAAGTCCGGGGCGAGCGTCTCCTGGGTGAAGGAACACGCCATCAAAGGACCTGAAGATTACAAGGTGTTGGCGCATCTGTTTGGCAATCTGAAGCTCAAACCCGCCTATGATCGTTACAATGCCTGGCGCGACACGGTCGGTGACAACGGCTTGGCTGTTGCTCAAGGTCTCGGCATTGGCTGCACCTCGCCGATGCACTTCATACAGAAGACCCTGCTGGGAGCCACGGAGTTCTACCTGCACTACAAAGATTACCCAATGGAGATGGGTGCGCTGACGGAAGCGCTTTCGGTCGCTTACGATCAGTTGATCGATGTTTTGGCGGAGTCCGGGGTCGATGCGGTTTTGTGGTCGGCCAATGTGGACGGCATGATCACCTACCCTGCTTTGTATGAGGAGCATTTCCTGCCGTGGTGCCGCAAGGCAGCGGAAAGGCTCAGTCCCAAAGGCATCTTCTTGGTTACGCACCCTGACGGCGAAAACACTGGAATGATGGATTTGCTCGCCAGAAGCCGCATGGACGTGGCCGATGCCGTGACGCCCTTTCCCATGACCAAAGTGAAGATCGAGGAATTCTATGACCGCTGGGCCCGCCCAGGCCACCTGACCATTCACGGCGGCATACCGGAAATGCTTTTGTTGGAGGAGTCGTCCACGTGGGAGGATCTGAAAAGCTATCTGGACCACCTTTTCAAGGTGATCGCACCCGGGCATCACTTCGTGGCCTCTATAGGCGATACCACACCACCGAATGCTGATTTCGACCGCCTGCTCTACATCGGCGAGCGTATGGCCAAAGAAGGACGCTTGCCGCTTGCGGCCGGCGCCTATGGACTATCCCTGTCGGAGACCTCTGGAGCGCAGATGGTGGCCCCTGGGGAAGACGCAAGAACAGCTCTCGGCACAGGCGTGGACAGCTCATACGCTCAAGTGCTGCAGGACGTGTTGGACGGCGACCACCGTGCGATTGTGGAGCACGCGCAGGGGCTCCTGGACCGGGGTTTCAAAGCCAAGGAGATCCTGCAGGTCGGCATGCTGCCGGCCATGGAGGTCATCGGTGACAAATTCAGCAACGGCACGGTGTTCATCCCGGAGGTCCTGATGTCGGCCCGTGCCATGAACGAGGCGTTGAAAGTGCTTGAGCCTTTCCTGGCCACCGCGGACAAAGAGTCTATCGGCAAAATTATGATCGGCACGGTGCGAGGGGACCTGCATGATATCGGTAAGAATATGGTCTTCACCATGCTCAAGAGCGTAGGGTTTGATGTGGTCGACCTTGGCGTCAACGTGAAAGTCGACGTTTTCGTCCAGCGGGTGGCGAGAGAGAAGCCCGATGTGCTGGGGCTGTCCGCCTTGCTGACCACAACCATGCCCCAGATCAGGGACGTCATCGATGCCCTTTCCGAAGCCGGGCTTCGGGACAAAGTAAAAGTGCTCATCGGTGGTGCACCGGTAAACCAGAAGTTTGCTGACGATGTCGGCGCAGATGGGTACGGAGCCGATGCCGGCGCTGCCGTGGGGTTGGCCAAGGAGCTGCTATCCATATCATAGGCGATGATAACGGACGACAGGAATGGGTCTATAAAAATTGATTTTCAGATCGCGAGGAATACCAGAATCATTTCGCGGAAATCAGGGTTATGTCACTCCAAACCCGATTTGTTTGTGTTAAAATTACGCTCCCGCCCAAGTTCCGAGCGGGAGTGTAACTCTTGGGGTATTACAATTCAATTCCGAGTCTTTCCCATACCGACTCACCGTCCTTGATTTTGGCTGCCTTCAAGTGCGGATAGGTTTTAATGAGAAAGTAAGCCAGCGGCAAAACCCCAAACACGATGATGATCGTATCCGGGATGGCGCGAAAGTTTCCAAGAAAGACGACAGCCTCTCTTTCGAAGAAACTCGCGCTCCGGGCCATCCAAAGACCCTCTTTAAAAGCGGTCCAGGCTTGCATGGCACCCACCGGCAGCAGGGTGACAAACGCCATGATAAACAGCCCGCCGTTGAGTCCCCAAAACGACACTTTCAAAAGACCGTCATTCCAGTGGGCTTTGTCGACCATGCCGCGCCAGGAGAACAGAATCAGAGCAATCGAAAGCATGCCGTAGGTCCCGAACATGGCCGTGTGGGCGTGGTGCATGGTCAGATAGGTTCCGTGTTCATAGAAATTGATAATGGGGAGGTTAATCAGGAACCCGAAGACACCGGCGCCCAAAAAATTCCAGAACGAAGCCGCCACCAGAAAATACATAGGCCACTTGTAACTAAACGCCACCCCCTCTTTCTTGATGTCTTTGTACTCCATTAACCCGCGAACCACCAGGGTCAAGAGTGGAATCGGCTCCAGTGAAGAGAATATGGCCCCCCATCCGACCCAGAATGCCGCACCTCCGTACCAGTAATAATGGTGAGCGGTTCCGATAATACCACTGAGAAAGGTGATGGCTGCCGTAAAATAAGCGACTCTTAGAGCGGCTTTGGCCGTGGCCAGTCCCATGGCCACCATCAGCAACGCGATGACCGCAATACCGAAGAACTCAAAGATGCTTTCCACCCAGAGGTGAACCACAAACCAACGCCAGTAGTCCGCCATGGTCAGGTGGGAACCTTTGCCGTAAAAGAGTCCGAAGCCGAAAAAAGCGACTACCATGACAGCGCTGAAAACGTAAAACCAGATCAAAGCGCTAAATTCATCTTTGTGAGCTTTTAAATGATTGATAACCGCTCTGGCAACGATCAACAACCAGAAGATAAGGCCGGCGAACAACAGAATTTGCCAGATACGGCCGAGCTCGAGAAACTCCCATCCTTGATGGCCGAACCAGAACCACAGATCCCCCAGCAGCCCTTTGATGCCCAGAACCTCACCCGTTAAGCTTCCCACAGCGACTAAAAGAACAGCGCCGAAAAGCAACTGGACGAGAAGTCCCTGTTTGCGCGGTTCTTTGCCGCCGAGGATGGGCGCCAGGTAAATGGCAGATGCCATCCAGGTGGTGGCGATCCAGAAAACCATCAGCTGTAGATGCCATGTTTTGGCCCAGCTGTAAGGAATGAAATCGGCTACAAACGGAAGGAAGAAGCTCCCCGGATTAATCGTATAATGGGCCATCAATCCTCCCATAACGGTTTGAAGCAGAAACAGGATGATGACCACTACAAAAAATTTGGCAGCGTACAGCTGGCTTGTGGTTAGAGGCATATCGATCAGCTTTTCAGCCAAGGCGGTCCCTTTGGCTTCGCCGTACCAGATGCCATAGCGATGGATCCAGAAAACAAAAAGACCCAGGACCAAAAGCAACGCCATGATACCGGCGATGGAAAAGAAGTATGTTCCGGTACTGGCAACATTGCCGACCATTCTGTCCGGCGGCCAATTGTTGGTGTATGAGTAATCGGTTCCCGGACGAAGGGTTGAGGCGACCCAAGCGGTCCAGAAGAAAAACCGTGAAATTTCAAGCCGCTGCTCCTGGGTGCGGATGGTGTTGGGAAGAAAGCCGTATCGTTTCTCGCCTTTACTGAAAATGGTCTGCCAGTGCTGTTGAACCTTTTTTAGACCTTCAACCTGGGCGGCCGTTAACGTGAGTTCGTCTTTAGCTGCATCATAACGATTCGTTTTTACCTCATGCTTGATTTTGACATCGATCAAACCCTTTTCCAGATCATCAAGATCGTTATACGATTTACCATAATCTTTCTGGGCGAAATAATCACCGATCGCCTCAGCCATAATGTGCAGGCTGGCTGCGGAGAATTCCGGTCCTCTCTGGGTTCCATGGCCCCAGACCGCCCCGTGATCCATGAGGCCATAGCGCTGGTATACATTCTGACCTGCCATGATGTTCGATTTTTCAAAAAGAACCTTGCCGTCGGGGGCAATCACTTTTCCCGGATAAGGCGGAAGATCCTTTTTCATGGCGACCCCGCCGCCAAGGAGAATTACCATGGCCACAATAAAACAGAGGATGGCGGCCCATTTAAGTTTAGTCAGAGACATACTGCACCTCCTTTTGGTGTTTAGGTTAGTGTCTGTCCGAAAACGGTCAATTTCCCCAAATAGGGCTGAAGCTTTACCAAAGTGCCGACGCCGGCTTAAATTCTAACCCCCCCTGGAGATCACCTTTTCTGAACTTGGAAAAACTATTTCATTTTCGAAAAGACGATGGTTGCTAAAAATTCTTTTGTTTGTGTTTGGGGTATTAGTCCAGGTCCCAAGCCGATTGCCTTGACCTAAGTCAAAACTTTTATTTCTTTTGGCGATAAAACCGTATTGACCATTTTCGGTGGTATGCCGGTAACTATCTTTATCTAATTTTGGCAATTCCCCCGACTCCATTAAATCTAATAATATTGATTGGTTAAATCTTATGCCAATATCTTTCAGAAGCATCGGTGGCGCGCTTCGATTTTATCTTGTTCCGCTTTGTCCTATTCTGGATTCTGTCCCATTGTTGCTTGGAAATAATCGCAGGAATTTCGTAATTAACCCACTCGCTTTCTGGTTTTAATTCTTTGGTCCTTATGTAGTTTCCGGTCTTAGGATTATATTCATATTTATATCGGTTCACGACGTAATGACCATAATAAACAGGGTTCTTAAGGAGGTAGCTGATAGCCATAGATGAAAATGGCTTTTTTTTGCAAAGGATACCTTCATCTTTAAGCTTCAAGGCGACATTTTTCATGGAAAAGCCTAAATCCATATAATGTTGGACAATACGGTTATACACCTTTACTTCGGCTTCGTTGATTTCAAATCTTTCTTTTTCTTTGTTCCATATATATACAAATAGCTTTTTGCCTATAAAGCACCGGCGTTCTTTCCTTTTCTTTTCTTTCCCAGTGAAGGTGCGCTCCATTATTTTTCGCCGTTCATGCTGGTAAGTCGCCCCCATTATGATTCTGACCATTTCCTTCACGCCCTCATCCTGTGTTTCGATGTTCTCGCGCAACGCAATGAATTCGACCCCGTTGTTTCGCAATTCACGGACATAAACCAGGGTGTCTGTTAAATCCCTTGCGAAGCGGCTATGATCGTAAACAACAACGGTTTCAAATTTACCATTTCGAGCATCCAGCATCATTTTCTGAAACGCTGGTCGCTCATCGTAACCACCTGACCAACCTTGATCGTCGTAAATTTCTTTTAATTCGTAGCCCTTCGAATTACAATATTTCTCAATCTCGATCCGCTGAATCTCAAGACTTTCGCCTTTAACCTGCTTATCGCCGCTAACCCGCACGTAACCAACCGCTGATTTCATAATTGCTCCCCCGTTTGGTTTCTAATCTCTTATTTATCGCAACCTGTTCATATCATTATATATATTAATATTTTTTAAAGGTAAATAAATATTATCCATAAAATGAATAATATTTTATCATTTATAACGAATTGAATTCAGTATGAAAATTATGTGGGATTAAGCTTGAAGAGGCATTTTGGAAAACCATGCAATTTCGGTCATCCAGAGCATATGGCCTGGTGTACATCATTTGGTAATTAGGTGCCTATTAAAATAGAAATTGCATACGGCCAAGAATCCTGTTATTCGGCATATATCCATCTGTTAACAGGCTCCTCACCTTTAATGAAGGCTCTTATATGCACCGGGACCACCCTGCTCCTTTCATTTCCATCTTTCCCCCTTATAGGAACGCCTATTAGCCATGCCAAAGACATTCACTAAAACAGACCTCATAGAAGCCGTCCAACAGGAAAACGGGTTTCCTCGAAAACGCTCAAGTAAAGCCGTGGAAACAATTCTAAGCATTATAAAAGGCACCCTTGAATCAGGGGAGGATGTCCTGATTTCCGGTTTTGGGAAATTCTGTGTAAGGGAAAAATCGGAAAGGAGGGGGCGGAACCCTGCCACTGGTGATGAGATGCTTTTGCGGCCAAGGAAGGTCGTAACCTTCAGATGTTCTGGAAAGCTACGGGATAAAATTAACGGAAGCTAATTGTTTTTTAAATTTAAGATACAACTTGACCTGACAATATGCTGAGTTGAGATACGAAATGGATATGTCAGGTTTTCAGAAGGATGAAAAAACTGAGGTATGTATGGAATACATCAGGTTTTAAAACGGATAGAAAATATGTGGTACATAGCAAAAGCACAGGTCTTGGACTGATGATTTCATATCGAAATCGATAAAATTATAAGACTCACATTATACTGAGAGGCTCTTCCCTGTCACCGTTGCTCGGTGTCTTTTATTTTATGGAACTTGACCGGAAGATGGGAAAACTGGATATGAAATATTTCCGGTATATGGACGATATTTTGATATTGTCGCCGATCCGATAGAACCACAGATCGACTTGCGTCGAGCCGCTCTATTTATCCTTATCGCCTCACCGAAACAAGGCCTACCCTCCTCATCGTCTAAAACATTGAAAAGGTCAGATCCAAGATCGCTTTATCGCTGCACCTGCCTATTTCTTCGCCTTTACACCAAGATGCTTCTGTATCTCATCAAAGATTAGGGCAGACTTCTCCCGATTGAAAGTCTCGACCTTAATGAGAAAGTCTGTACGGTTTTCTTTCCCCGGTTTGATATGTACAATGATTTTCCTTCCGTCCGCAATCTTTGCATCAACCTTAGCAAAAAATGCTTCTTTTGCCTTGCCCGTGACTTGAAACTCGAGCTTGGCCAACGCCGCAAGGGTTGCATCATATACTGCCGTTAAATCTTTGCTCGATGTCGCGTAGAGTATCAGATTATGGTAAACGCCGGTATCGGGGGTGATAATTGAGGGTGCACAACTCCAGCCGAGCATCAATATGAAACCTATGAAACAAATCAGCATGACATGTTTTCTTTTCATTTTCTTCCCTCCCTGAAAAATTAAAGCGTTTCTGTTTGCATCAACCTGCATTCCGGCAAGGCTGTCGCTGCCGGAAAAATGGTAATTTCATATTTGACGATATCACAACTTCTGAGATCACCTCAACACGAAAGATTTATAGCGCATTCACCACGTTCATCTGACACGATCGCATCGGTGATATCACAGGTTTTGTGGGTCTGGAAATTTTGAAGGTATGTATGGAATATCAACGGTTTTGTAGAACGTTTATTCATGTGATTTTTGCAGATAGTTCAAAAGGTGTTTCCCCTGTGATATGTTTACAGTATCTGAAAAAATGAGGACACGATATACTTGGTTTTTATAGTTGATATCTGTAATTGTGGCTCATCTGCGATATGTTGGAGCTACATGTAACGGCCACAATGAGCTGTGTGAAGGGAAGCTGAATCAACTTTGGGCGACTTCAAGATTT
>DRHF01000025.1 GCA_011049715.1 Desulfobacterales bacterium | reverse complement strand
GAGACGCTGGTTAATGCGGATGATAAGAGCGAGTATGTCGTCATCAGTACCTGGAATGATCTTGACAGTTGGCGGGATTGGCGACTGAGTGCCCAACGGATCAAAATCGATGAGGAGCTGGAAGCGCTTTTGGAAGTCGCTACCGAGTATAACGCCTATTTTTACGGCGACATCTACCTGCACCAAAAATTGAAATAATCGCAAAGCTGGGAATAAATTCACCGGTTGAAAGGGTAAAATTCACAGAAGACCCATTGCCTCATGAGGGTTAATCCGATATCGTGCCATGCTGTGGCAGGTAAGTTGCTGCCGTTTCAAAAAAATGGTAATTTCGCTGTCAAATCAATCAAAGAATCAGTTGAAAGTTCGATTCTCATTGTACGATATCACAGCTTTCGAATCGACCTTAAACCGAAATGTTTATAGCAGAAATTGCATCTTTTATTTGACCTGATCGCTAAGGGATGAACTCAAGTTTTAGCGGGCTGAAATCTTTAAAGATTCATTGGAGATATGTAACCTGAACGTGGAGGTAAGCTGCGGACGACAGACCTTTCGAGCTAGCATGGCCTTAAACGTAAAACCCAGCAGTTTCTTCCGGTCAGCTTCAATGACTTGATAGCAGAATAACTACCTCTTCTTGCTCAAATCCTTCCGGTGTAAGTTGCGAATTAATCCGCGACTATTTTATATACCTTGTCCCCTTCTCTTACCTTTTCAGGTACCTTTACGCCAACGCTATCACCTTTCTTTGCATCTGTTAGAGATTTGTGCTCGATCTGCATGGAGTGTACTATGGACTCAAAATCTGTCGTGTGCCCAAAAAAACGGAGAGTATCTCCCACTGACACTGTTCCTTCCGTTATCTCAACAGCAGCGACTGATATTTTGCTAAAGTAATTGGAAACGAAACCGATTTTTTTCTCTTCCATAACTAAACCCTCGCTGTTTAATGTTTGGAAAATAATTTCTAATTAATCCTACCTATTTCCACATTAACATACAATTTTTCTTTCTAAAGGGTGATTATACGGATCTGGATATAATCACCTTTGTAATGTTATCCGTCAAAATACGCGACATCGTGTCGCTTACAGATAAAATGAGAGTATACTAGTTTAGGGTCTACTTGTGGATATCATATTTTATTGAGAGTAATCAAGTACCTCAGGTTGTAAGAAAAACCTGTGATATTCTCTGAATTCAGACCAAAATTTGATAGATTTATAGCCTGACATTCCTGTGGATAGAAATGACAGATATCGCAGCACTTCTTGCCCAAACCGGCACAAGTGCGGTTCATCAAGAAATCTGCAACATTGTAATTGCAATGTGCAATCTATCGAATTTGTATTCAAATGTCAAAACAACAGAAAAAGAAAAAGTGAAAATACAAAAATGAAATGTCGGGACAGAAGAGGCTTTTCTTTGATTTTCGCGGGCCAATTCAGAGTCATGAATCTACTTTCTTTGCCTCAAATATCACTGCAATCGATCTGAATTTGGGCATCAAATCATCTTCTTTTTCCAGAGAATTCGGTATTCGTATTTAGCCTTATTTTAGCCGGTTCTCAAGTTCGTGGCGTTGAATTTTCCCTGTGGTGGATCTGGGCAAATCTTCCTCTTCAATGAAGTAAACAGCCTTGGGACGCTTGTAACTTGATAGATCTTTTTTACAGATATTCTCTATGCCTTCAACCGTTAAAGTCGAATCCTGGGAAACGATAAATACAACCGGCACTTCTCCCCATTTTTTATCCGGTTGTTTTACCACAACTGCTTTCGTGATTCGGTTGTCATTGAGTAAGACCTGTTCTATCTCGGCAGGATATATATTCTCCCCTCCCGATTTGATCATATATTTGAGCCGATCAACGTAATCCAGTGTTCCATCCGCGTTGCGCCGCATGACGTCCCCCATATGGAACCATCCACCACGGAAGTCCTGTTTATTGACATCATCGGCATTCCAATAACCACTGAAAACAGTCGGTCCTCTAACCGCAACTTCACCGGGAGCACCAACAGGTACATCATTGTCATCGGGATCGACCAGACGCACTTCACAAAAAGCACTCTGTCGTTTGGAAAAACTGGTGGGTGCAACACCAACCGCAATAAGACTACCGGTAGCAGGCGGTAAACCCGTCTCTGTTGCACCAAAGGTGTTGAGGTAGGGTGCATTGAAGAATCGTGTCACTGCTGCAATATCCTCTCGAGGTACCAGATCAGCCATTGCGCCAACTATAGCTACACCTTTTGGCTTCACATCATGTGCATTCAGGTACTCTACAAAAGGTCCAACCATCCCTGGCATCAATATTAGAAATCGGGTAGTTACAGTTTCCAGGATTTCCACGATTCGTTCTGGCAAATATCCATCAACCACATACACGGTTCCTCCTCTGAGGAGGGTTGCGAGGGATTGATCAGTAGAAGCCATATGGTAGAAAGGAGGCCATGCAATGAAGTTATCACCAACAGGAATCTCCATCTCCGAAGCGAAACACATAGCGCGAGCAAGCATTGCTCGATGGCTGATCAAGGCACCTTTGGGCAGACCGGTTGTACCACTCGTATACAGAATGACCATTCCATCTTCTGGATCAGTATCCTGAACCGGATATTCCGAAGGTAAATACGCTAATCGGTTTTCATAAGCTTCGCCCATTTCAATCCGTTGACTATCGGGCAATTCAAGTCGATCAAGTGTTGCAACGAACTCGGGTTGAACAATGATCATTTTTGGTTCGACCAACTGCACACAGTGCCTGAGTTCACGATTACCTAACCGCCAATTCAATGCAGCGACTATGGTTCCAGCTTTAGCTGCGGCTAATTCAACTTCGACATATTCAGCACAGTTACGGGCAAGCAGACCCACACGGTCTCCTTTTCCAAGACCAAGATCCATCATCAGATGTGCCAGTCTATTAGAACGATCCTCAAGCTGGTTGTAAGTCAAGACCCTGGATCCTTCTACAACAGCTATGTGGTCCGGATGTGCTGCCACCCGCTGATGGAACAAGGCCCCGATATTTGTTTGTCCGGATGAATAAACTACCTCTGGTGGGATGTGTGAATTCATAAGATCCGATCCCTTTTTTATCTGGCTATCAATTCTAATGCGATGCGATTTTCTCAGCCCAATTGTAATCAGCCTTTCCATTGGGTGCTCGCTGTACATGGGGTACAAAGAACACTTGTTTGGGCAATTTTTACCCGGCCAGGTGGTTTCATGCCCAAACCGACACAAGTGCGGCGCATCAAGAAATCTGCAACATTGTAATGGCAATGTGCAATCTATCGAATTTGTATTAAAATGTCAAAATATCAATTCTGTCCGGTTATCCAGTCGATGAACTCAAGGGCCAAAAACCTTTACCACATGAGTGCTAAGCCCGTATCACGCTCTACCTTTTCTGACCAAAAAACTAAACATTATGCGAGTAAAGATATAATGAGATAATCAAAGGTATCAAAATCAATGAATTTATTGCATATATGGATACATGCAATCTATCGCATATTGAAGGTTGGTGTTAAATCGGAGTCCCGAAAAATGCGGCTTTTAACCAATAAAAAGGGCAAATCCATACGATAAAATTCACCCTATCAACCTGTGATAAAAATCAAGTATCTAAGGAATTTTCAGAACTGATATCTACCGTTTTATATGGAATACATCAGGTTTTAAAACGGATAGAAAACCTGTGGTACATAGCAGATACATTTACTCTAAGAAGGGATGTGATACGAAAAGGTTATGTGTAATGTACGCGATAAGCAGCCGGGAAAAGCGCGCAGCGCTTTAGACCAGTTAGCTTCATCGCGTTGTTGGGTGGCGCTTCGCATGTTTGATGACCGGGAATGCATATCATCATTTTTGTAATGTTATCCGTCAAAATGCGAATTTGAGTTGATATCTTGACAAAAAAGGGCGGTTAGATCAGGCCATAGTCATCACATCTTACCTTCTTCTGCCATCTCAATACATTTATTCATCACAAACTTGAGATATACATCACAGGTACTTTTCCAACCCTTATCCTGCACCCATTGTTGGAGATATGTAGAATCGCTGAAGTCACAGTAGGAAAGTGTCTTACAATCCGTTCTATCAAATTCTTTTAGGAAGTCCCTATAGAGCTCTCCTACGGCTTGGACGGCGCTGTTTCTATCACCTTCATATTCCTCTGGAACTCCATCCATTCCTTGACCGCATCGCAACCCAATGGCAACACTGCTGCCAACTAAAAGACCGCAAGTAGTTTGTCCTGACGAAACTGCACCCATATATCCCCCAGTAGCCCATGAATAACCGTTTAGGGGCAAATCCCACATGGTTTGCAAGCCTTGCAAACTGGCTTCAGCTCAACTATAACGATGCATCCTCTCATATGCCTTGGTTAAAACCTCTTCAAAAAAGTCTTTATCTTTCATCATACCCTCCTTTTAAAAACTTAGAATAACTTGCTATGATCGCAACTTGATGTCAATTATAGATACATTTAGATTATACAAGTTAAAGGTCTACCTGTGGATATCATATTTTTTTGACGATATTCAGTCCTCAAATGTCGCAATTCTATCCGATTATTTGTAACAAAAAAGAACGTGTTTGTCTGTCGGGAAACCTTGATAGTTTATGTGGGGAGTTTTTGAAAAATCACATTAAGATTGTTTCCTTAGGGTTCGCGCAGAAATAACTTCGCAGAATTGGCGCTTAGATTTGGTTCAGGTTTGGCTGATCCGAGAGAGTAAAACCACAGGAATAGCGAGCTATTTCGAGAATTTTGCGAGTGAGGCATCGGTCAAAGATGGGCTGAAGCTAAGATGCTAAAATGTGAAGTTATTTCTGCGCTAACCCTTAGTTTCCGAGGAATGATTCTGGCATTGCTCGTGAATTGCCGATCAGGAATAGTGCATTTCCATAGACAAGATGCTGCGATGAGCAACTTTTCTCATGTGTTGTCCATTCGAGCGTACACGATATACTCGGGATACAAATAACCATGTGGCTGTAGAGTGTTAGAATCTTGTTAAACCCGTACTTTTTTATTGACAATAAATACTACACCGTGGTACTTTTATTGTAAATGGCATTTTCCTGACAACAAAGATTTAAATTGCGGTGGGAGGTCATGATGGACAAACAGGAATTTAAACATTTCCGGAAGAGATTGAACAAAACACAGAAACAGATTGCTCAACTGCTTGGAACATCCCTAAAGGCAATCCACAGTTATGAGCAAGGATGGCGTTCTGTCCCTGTTGCCGTGGAAAGACGGATTTATTTTATGATCTCTCGTACAAAAAAGGATAAAACAAGAACAAGGAACTGCTGGGCGATAAAAAAATGCTCCACAGATCAAAAAAAGAAATGTCCGGCCTGGGAGTATCATGCCGGAAAACTTTGCTGGTTTATCCCCGGGACAATCTGTGCCGGCGATAGCCAGCGAAGCTGGCAAGAAAAGATGAAAACCTGCAGGGAGTGTGAGGTACTTCAAGCAGTCCTGGATGAGAATTAGAAAAATTATGTTTTAGAGATTTGAGGACAATGAACAGGCGTTTCTTCCAGTTTCCTCCATCTCAACAGGTCTTCACGAACGCACCTTGAGTCTGTTTAGAAACAGTTTCACCGCACCGATTCATAGGGGCATTCTTTCATCTTTTGTATGGTTTTTTGTCTGTATAAAACTCCTGAGTTTCGCCGATATTTTAAACAATAAAGCTATACGAATCAGAAGGTTGCGTCTCTTTGGATGTTTTATCATGGTGTCTTATACGGATCAGCAAAAACTCCCCGATAACTTTAAAGTTCATCAACAGTGCTCCGAACACCAGATGGTCCGCATTGATACATGTTACCTATCGCATATTGAAGGTTGCTGTCAAATTATAGGCCTGAAAATGGGGATTTTGGCAAATAAAAAGGGTAAATCCATGCGATAAGATTCACCCCACCAACCTGTGATTAAAATCAAGTATCTCAGGAATTTTCAGAATTGATATCTGCCGTTTTGTATGGAATACATGCAATTTTGGATGGACAGGTTTTAGATACCAGTAAATAAAATCCGATGCCTTGAGAGACACCCTTCTTCTCGCGCCAGTTTATTTTTCCAATTCTTCTTTGGCAGCCAGTCCAATTTTTTCCATCGTGTACGGTTTCTTTATGTATTTTCCAGCCCCTAGTTTTTGAGCTTTCTTCACGTCCGCAGTTTCAGAAAATCCGCTGGCGATAATCGCCTTCTGAACCGGATGAATCTTTATTATCCTCTCATACGTCTCACGGCCATTTATTCCCTTTGGCATTATCATATCCAGGATGATTAAATCCACAGATTGTTCTTTCAGATATTCAACAGCTTCCTCACCACTTGAAACAGCTTCGGCATTGTACCCCAGCTTGGTCAAAATCCCGCATGCAATCTCTCTTTGTCTCTTTTCATCATCAACCACCAGAACCCGCTCACCATGCCCCAGATAGTCTTTTACAGGAACCGCTTCTCCCTCAATACCCACTTCATCTCGGGTCACCGGGAAATAAAGTTCAAATGCCGTCCCTTTCTTATTGGTTTTTATGTTTATGTATCCGTCATGATCCTGGACCGTATTCCATACAACTGCCAGACCCAAACCGGTTCCGCTTCGACCCATTACCTTCTTGGTATAAAAAGGCTCGAAAATTCTTTCAAGATCATTTGCAGATATGCCCGAACCATCGTCAGATACGGTTAACACGGCATATTCACCCCTGCGGACATCTTCATACCCTTTTAAAGGTTCATCCAGATACCGGTTCTCGGTGGATATGGTGACCGCACCACTCCCTTCAATGGCCTCAGACGCGTTCGTAATTAAATTTGTCAGGCTCTTTTTGATGTGAGTGGGAGAACAACTGATATTTAACAGATCGGAATCGAACTCGGTTTTGAATGTGATAAGCGAATGCACGGTTTTGAGTTCCTGGTGTTCAGCAGAACTCAGACATTCTTCAATCATAGTATTCAGGTTCAAGACTTCTTTTCCGGTTGCCACCCCCCTAGCGATAGTCAGCAAATCTGAGACCACATCGGCAGCCCTCATACCGGACTCCTTTATGGTCTCAATGGGCTTTCGAAGTGGGCTGTCCTCGGATAAATCCATTAAGAGCAGTTCCGGATAGCTTACAATCCCGGATAGGATGTTGTTCAAATCATGGGCGATGCCACCGGCCATAAGCCCTAATGACTCCATCTTCTGAGTACGTCGGAGTTTGGCTTCCAGGTTCTTTTTTTCAGTCTGATCAATGGACGTAATAATAGCGCCGTCCTCAAAAGGAAACATCTTGATGTCAAGAAATCTGCCTTTGTAGTTTCGGTCCGGGAAGTCTTTTGATTTTCCCAGCTGGATACATTGCATTAATTCCTGTTGCATATCGGTCAGATGGCTAGCGGCATAATCTTTGTACATCACATCTCCAATACGAGGCAGTCTATCACCGGATGTTCTTTTGGCCCTGTTGTACATCGTGATACGTGCGTCCTTATCAACAACGATGGTTTCAATTGGGTTGTCTTCAAACAGTGCACGATAACGCTTCTCACTCTCCTTCAGTGTTTCTTCAGCCTGCTTGAGCTCAGTGATGTCATGCATAGCACCTATCATTCCTATTGCATCACCTGCTTGGTTTGAGACGACCTCTCCACGTGAATGTACAACGATTCCCTTTTGATCCTTCCCTGTGAGCCTATACTCCATATCAAATGACTCACCGGTACTCATTGACTCTTCAATTCCTTTCATCACTGGTTCTCGATCATCGGGATGCATCAATCCCAAAAGCCACTTATATGTTGGCTGAATTTCATTCGGCGCGTATCCTAATATCCGAAAGGTTTGGTCTGACCATATTCCTTCATCAGTATCGGATTGCCATTTCCAACTACCAACTTTTGCGATTTCTTGGGCTTTGACAAGAAAACTCTGACTCTCACGCAGTGCTTCCTCTGTTTGTTTGTGCTCTTTTATTTCCTGTTGTAGTTGCTCATTTGCCGTGCTGAGCTCGACAGTACGCGTTGTAACCAAATTCTCTAAGTTTTTCTGATATTTTTCGAGCGCCTCCTCTGCTCGTTGACGTTCTGCGATTTCCTGCCGCAATTTGTTATTTTGTTTTTTTTGAATGATAGCCCACAGAATAATTATAAAAACGACAATGATAATGACCGCTATACCGACAAAAGTTAAAATTTCTCGAATCTTTTCCTTGGTCATAAACACAATTTCTTGCGAAGACCATCTCCTGGCAATCTCATCAATTGTTCCCGCCTTTTTCAGTTTTCTGATCCCTTCATTGAGTTCGTTGAGTAGTTTAAGATTTCCTTTTTTTACCCCCATAGGAGCATAGGTTGTAACAAAAGGTTTTTGTATGACTTTTATCCCTTCGAATCCTTCTTGTTGGAGGATATAGGCTCCAACCCACTTGTTCGAGGCAACTGCTTCAATCTTTCCAGAAAGGAGCAAACGAAACCCTTCCGAATTGTTTTTAATAATTACAAGGTGGATTTGCTTTTTAGGAGTCAATAGTTGGTTTGGAAATCCTCCCATCTT
>DRHF01000024.1 GCA_011049715.1 Desulfobacterales bacterium | reverse complement strand
GAAATTAAAACGGGTGTTCATCAAATCCCGCGTAATCGGATCGACAAAAACAGGCGTTCTCCATGATCCGAGTTTTCGGACTTGACTGATAACGAAATTGGCTTGCGTTTCTGCTATATCTTCGATTTGGGGGGTCGGGCCGGTAATAAGCTCGATAAGTTCAGCCGGTTTTGGAAACCATTTGTGTTCCCTAATTGATTGGCTGATTGCCAAAGTGATCTGATCGGCACTAAACCCCTTCAATGATTCAACATACATTTTACGGGCAACCGGTGAAATTTTCTTATCGTGCAATTCGCAAAGGGCCGTAAACGCTTCTGCTATTTTCTTTTTATCCTCATCGCTGTGCATCAATCCACCCCTCCATGCTTTTATAGGTTTTATTCATGTTCAGATGATAGCTACCATTTGAAATTTTTGTAAAGTTGGTTGGTCTTATCAGCCATTCAAGGTTAGCGCACCAATCCTTGACTTGACCGGTTAGCCATTTGCTATGGGACACATAAACGAAAAACCTTTCCCAAAATTCTATTGAATCTTGATTTTTGGTTTTCCAGCGCGATCTTAATATCGTTTTCAAATGATCGGGCCATGTTCGAACTTGGGGACACATCGGCAATGTTTTATGATATAATTCGATGATTTTTTCATGTGGACAATGCGAGTTTGATTTTGAAACTTTAGCTATATTAGATACGTTAGTATCTAATTCAACAGAAGGAGAAGATGAAGAAGAAGATGAAGGGTTGCCTTTTGGTTGCAAGGGTGGTTGCAAGGGTGGTTGAAGCTCCCTTAGTGCCATTGTTCGTTGTTTTTTAAAGTGGTCTGTATTTTCAGGGCCTTTTTGACTGTTACACTTCGCACATAGGGGTTGAATGTTCTGAATAGAATCCGAGCCTCCTTGATAAACGGGCATAACATGATCTTTATCAAAATGGACTACCTTTCGCTTACATCTTGGGCACTTATAATTTGCCATTTCAACAAGAGCAATCCATTCCGCATCTGTATGCGTTCCCTTTTTTCTTGCCTCCCTCATTCTCGCACTTCTTTTTCCACCAATCTTGCTTTTCTCTCGCCATGCAACCTGCTCATCTCTCGTTTCTTCAAGCCGCAGATTTATATATTTACCCTCGCCCGTTGGGGTGAATTTAGTTTGGAGTTTTTTCCAGTTATTGGCAAACTTTTTAACTCCGCACTGTGCAATGCTGGACAATTCTTTCATATCGTTTGGCAATGGACCGTTGACCCAGGAATATAATAACAACCTAACATATGCCCCAACTTCTTCGTTTGTCCATCCGATAGTATCCATAAAGAAGTCTGCTGCGTACAGTTGAAAGGCCGGTGATTTTTTACTCATACCCCATGCACCGGACAATTCGGATTATCGACACGTCCTTGGTGTATTTTAAGCGGCATAAATTCTACATAACGATCAATCTTGCAAATACAAGTTTCAGTCATTAGCAATTTCCTCTTTATTATATTAAATCGTATTTTCACAGCTTCAAGCGAATCTTTCCAATCACTCCACGAATTCCAGGGTGCCGGAAATACAATCGCCCGACCGCCGGCAGCAATAAAATCATCACAATTCTTTCCCCGATCATCTATCAATATCGAATCCGGACTCGCACAAAACGACTTGGCCGGGCCGATCAGATAGCGTTTTTCATCATAGAATTGTGGCAGGTTCTTTCGGATCCAGCGTTGTTTTCCGGTTGCGTTATCTCGATTCGGTGCAGTCAGTAAACATACAGAATAGCCATCTTGCGATTCCAGAAAATCAACCAATTCATCACACCACGGCTGTTTTGGCATATTGGCCCAAAAATCTTCTGTTAATCCGTTCCAAAAGGAATTGTGCGTTTTGCCATATCGCTCATTTGGGTATGCTTACGCCATAGAACGTGTTGGCCGCACCGACAAAATCGGCAAGTGGTTCGTCTACGTCAAGGAATATTCGTTTCATTTCCATACCTTTGCCAACCCACCGACAAAACAAAAGATTAAAACTAAAACAAGAAATATAGCAGCAAACCCGACCGCCCATAGCAGTAGAAAGTGTAAAATCCCGTCAAGTACAAATAATCCCATCAATGCCGGTACTCCGAAAAATAGCATTGTAAATATTAACGACTGTAAAATCTTATTCATTGTTTTCATAAAACACCTCCGCTATATATTGGGGTTGTTCTCCATACGCCATTAAATCGTCTGGAGTATCAAAAAGTAACGGAAAATCCAATGAACGCCTTAGGCTATCCAAAAAAAGAGTTTTACACATAACCCACTCAGGATTTGATATCAGCCGACCCGATCCACTGCTATTCCATTCACCCTCTTTAATATTATTGTCTCTCATAATCTGATAGAATTTCTTTTTAAAACTATTGAGCGTTGCTTTTGGAATTTTAAAACCGATGATTTCTTTGGCAACCTTTCTCATTTTTAAATTACGCATTTTTTATCCCTCCACATTTTCTGCATTTCTTCAAAATTTACCCACTCAATATATAAATAATCGCACTTTGGGCATTGGGTAGGTCCGGGTCTATCTGGATATTCATAATTACATTTTAGGCATTTATATTGTGCTTTCATTTTAGTTTCCATATATCATCATTACCGATCATCCAAGTAACAAGTTCCTTTTCATGTTCAACCCAGGCCATAAGCGCCCCGGCAAATTCCTCATCCGTTTCTTGTATGACCCGTGCATACGTTTCCATTGCCATCCGGGATGCGAAGGCGTGTTTGTCGGTCGGTGTTTTTGATCTTGGTTTGCATACGAAATATTTTAGCGGGTGTAGGTTTGACATTTTATATGTATCCTTTTGCTTCTAATGCTAACCATGTGCGCCTGATTGCTTCTTCTGGGCCAAAACCGGGACATGGGCAAAAAACGTCATCATTGTGCCCAACGAACCCTCTACAAATACTACACGCAGGCGGAGTCGCATCCCAACGGTGGCCCGTTATAAAATCCTTACTGAACCCATAACGCTTTTTTGCCGGACATGTACCCTTGCACGGCTCTTTTTTTTCGAGCATCTTCTTAACCCGTTGAGCATGGATCGCTTCGGTGTAGCGTTTCATTTTTTTATCCCCTATGTTCCCCGCACTCAGGGCAGCCGTTAAAATCAGGATGCTTATCACCGGGCCTGACAAGTATATGGATGCGTTGTGCTTCATACCTGCCATCTATTGGTCCGTAGGCATCACATAGCAATCTTAAAAAGTCTGCAAAAACCTCTACTTCATCACTTTCTTGATGAACGTACAATTCGCCATCATCCTCACATTTAAGGATGAATCCGTTTGTAGCTGATTTAATTTCGAATTTCATTTCCCCTCCTTCTCCAACCCTATAATAAAAATCAAACAACACCCGGCATGAGCCAAATGCGATAACCCTGTTTCTGGGTCGAGCATCTCACCGGCTTGATAGTCCTTAATGTGCCGCATCATTGCCGCATAATATCGTTTTTTACCGTTTTCCACTTTTCGCCAATTGTCATCATCGTATTTTTGCGCCCCGATTGTCAAGACTTTTACTATCTGTTCGATTATATCTAATGGCAATAAGTCCCAACGCGGTTTTTCGGAGTCGTATTTT
>DRHF01000023.1 GCA_011049715.1 Desulfobacterales bacterium | reverse complement strand
TTTTTGAACAAAAATAACCTGGCAGGGTTACTATCTTGAACACTTCCTCGTCGATCAGGTCAGCCATTCGAGAATCCCATTTCTTTTTTTGCATAGGAACGCCGTCTACCCAGTAATCGGTGGTATGACCTGTCAGCAGTTTCTTTTTTTTCAGCCAGATCTCTTTGAAAATCTTTTTCAATTCGACTTCCGTGCCATCCATTGTGATTACAGCCTCTTCAAGGGTTTCGAGATGGTGTATTTTTTGACCACTTTCATCCAATGGTTGCCTTGCAAAGTCGGTCTCGCCCTTCATATTCTTTCCGAACAATAAATCACGGAAACCATCACCTATTGAAGTTTTCCCTTTTCGATTCTGCCCCCGGATGGTTGCGTTTTTGCCATCAGGTCTGAACTCGAAATTCCTTATTGCCTTGAAGTTCTTAAGGGTTAGTTTTGTCAGCTTGATCTCCATTCTCTTCCTCCTCCATATCTACTAAAATTTTGTAACATTCATCGCAATATGTGTGCGATTCCCTCTTGTCCTCCAGGGGCTCTTTCTCCCTGATGAGGATTTTACAAATGGCGCAGATGACTTTCATTTACCTCCTTTCGTTTTCTGGGTATTACGGCAACGCCTATCCGTCATTTCCCTTAATCTTCTATTGGCATCATCTAATTCTTTGCCTTCCACGAACAATTCACACTCCAAGGAGACACTGGCATCCATTGTTGGGTCTTTATTTTCCCAACCAAAACTCTCTAAAAGTAAACATGCTTTCATCATTAACCTCCTTACCCCCGTTTTATCAAAGAAGGGCCGGGGGCGGGCCGTCAAATGTGTTCCTATCCTTGCAGAAAAAATAATAAATCATGGAATTTGGTTTGTCAAGTAAAAAATAACATTTATTTTAAATATTGCAATATTTATTTTGACATTACTATTTCAATGTGTTTACAATCCTAACCATGAAACTAAACGTTAAAAGAATAAATAATGAAATGAATAGGTTAGGGTGGAACCAACTAAGGCTTGCGAAAGAGATGGGTGTCCATAGGGGTCAGGTGTCATTTATTTTAAAACATCATCCTGACAGCATGACACTGAAAACAGTGGAAAAATTCGCTAGGGCACTGGCATGTGATCCGAAAGATTTATTGATTTAATGACTGACGATCCAAGATATGAGAAAGACCCGGCTATCCGAAGTGTCCGGGCTAAGATCGGGGGCTTCCTGGATGACCACGTTGAGGGCCAATTCAGGCTGACTCAGGTGTATGAAGCCCTTGATGTCAAGAGTTCAGCAGACAAGGCGGCGGTTCGTAAAGGAATATCGAGGGAAAGACAGGCCGGAAATATTGCATCAACCGGCACTTATGGGGTCTGGCGCAAGGTAGATGATGAGGTTGAATGGCACGGCATGGGTGATGAAGTCTCTGATTTACCTCCGCCTCTTAATATTATGTTGCCATTAGGCTTGGAGAGCATGGTTAAGTTGTATCCTGGTGATTTAGTTTGCTTTGCTGGCCTAACGAGTTCGGGAAAGTCGAGTGCCTCCTTGGAGATCGCCCTAAAAAACAATAGTGGACTTGCTTTAAATTATCTCTCTTCTGAGCTTACGCTCGCGGCGATTCAGCAACGGGCTGAGTTAGTCGATATTATGCTCTCATCATTGAAACATGTAAGGTTTGCAATGAGATATGATCATTTTGAGGATGTCATTGAGCCCGGCGCTATAAACTTCGTGGATTATTTACAGCCCTCTGGGGATGGAGACGAACCTAAGTATTATTCCATCCCTCACATGATAATGAAAATCCATAAAAAACTGAACGGCTCTGGCCTGGTGATCCTCAACATCCAGAAAGACCCTGGAAAAGAATCCGGGGAAGGCGGATTCAAGACCATGCACAAGGCAAATTTATATATCACCATGGACAAAGCAGAGAATAGTTCGAAGTTCTGGATGAATATCAAAAAATGCAAAGTCCGACCGTCCCTAGAGGGATATCGGATGCAATACAAACCGGAACCTTTTGGGTTGAAATCCTGCTCGGATTGGATACCACTATAGGTGTCACAAGTGACGGGTGTGTCATGTGTGTCACTTGTGACTTGTGACAAACTTGTGACGGACTTGTGACGACTTGTGACGCTTGTAGTGGATTGTGACACTCTTTTTGGGGACTTGTGACGGGGGGGGGCGTCACAACTTTTGGCAAAAATCAGGTGTAAGCCTGTGATTTCTATCACGAATCGGGCGAAAGTGTCACAATGTCACACCTCTTAAGAGAATTAAATCAATTCTTAAAGGAGGTATACCTCCATAAAGAAGAAGAATTAATTATATATGTTTTTTAAAAGAAGGAGGCAATAAGATGGGCAGCAAGAGAGTGCGAGTACGAAAATTCTTAGAGAGTGTAGAAGGGATATTCCGGACCAGGGATGTTTATGAAGCCTTGGGTGCTAAAACAGGCCAGGAGAAAAATACCATCAGGGTTGCCCTCGTTCGGGAAGCAAAAGCAGGGATAATCGAGAATCTCTGGCATGGAGCCTGGAGAAAGATTGATAGTTATGTTGAGTGGGAAGATTTGAGTGTGGTTAAATAATTAGGAGGGAAAACATGGGAAAGCTAGAGAAATATCTGGAGAGCAGGGAGCCGGCATCTCATTTAGTCCAGGGCACTTATTCTATTCAAGAGAAATGTCGGGCAGTCAAAAGGCGAATTGATTGGGAGTGGGATAAATATTGTATTCGCCAGAATGCATTGCATGGCGAAGAACCCGAAGAAACCGACACAGACAAGCTGATTTATTATCTGGTGAAGAAAGGGATTCTATGAAGCGCCTAAATGAAAAACAAATAAAGGAGGGAGAAAATGCCAGCGAAAGGGTGGAGCAGAAAGACCGGGCCAAACAGAGTCAAGACGGATCATGAGGAGGCTATCGATCAGTTCATCCCGGAGGCGGAGAAGTATGCAGATGCGATAATTCCTGGCTGGAGAGAGTACCAAGCTGGGCGAGGTGATTGGAGTTTAGTTTTTTTAGACAGAATGAACGAGCTAACAATCGCGGCGGGCCTGAGGGTGCCGTTCGAGAAGGATGTTAAAAGGGGCCCAGAGGCACCTAAGGAAGCCGAGGATCGAATTCCAAGGACAATAGCACACCAGAGTATGGGTAAAACCTAGAAATCGATTCTCGTGCCGCTGAGGAGTGCACAATGAATCCTGACCGTTCAATAAATGAACAGCAAAATCGCCAGTGATAGGAGAGGCAGTGAAATGATCCTAAATAGGGGCTGAGGCTTCCAAATCGCCACGTGAGACGATCTTTAAGGGGTTATGAAGGGGTAGGTAAGGGGTGATACGTTTTTTGGTCCTTGACATCCTTAAAATAATCAAATAAAATCCCAAGCCATCACTAAAATCCTCCATTTAGGCGGCCTAGGTACGCCCGGGTCCCCCCTGGCTTGTCTGGGTCGCCTTATTTTATGGTGGTCTATGGCAGCAGTAGTCAAAATATCCCAAGAAACTCAAATCCTAATTGAAGCGATTGGTCAAGCTGTAAAGCAATGTGGTGAGACCGATGCTAAGTTTGTACTCAATAATGTCCAGG
>DRHF01000022.1 GCA_011049715.1 Desulfobacterales bacterium | reverse complement strand
GCGTATGGGAGGGCGGCGATTCTATTAATCAGATCATCGTCAAGGATGGTAAGGTGGAATGGCGCGATATTGAGATTTGAAAAAGCAACACAATGAGGAGGGAAAATGAACGAAAAACTGAATAAACGGATTAAAAGCCTAGAAGACAGGCTCTATAAACTCGAAGATGCCAATATCATTTATGGAAAAAAAATAATTGACCCATCATGCTTTGCCGGGTATTGGCGTAAATCGGCGAAGATAAGCAAGGTTGTTGAAAAGCTACTCGATCATCTTGGGGTTACCTTTTCTACAAATCCGGCAATCGGCGCGAGCGTTGTTATAGTCGATAAGAAGGCCGAACCCGATAGTAAAGAATAGGGGCAAGGCAAATGAAAAGACAAGAGTATTGGTGTGAAATATGTGGTGTCGAAAGTCATGTTTTACATAGACACGACGCGGGGGTTATGGAGGTTGTCCACCTGTTAGATGATGATCACAAAAAATGGTCTCCCGAATGTGATACCCCAGCGACTAAGTTGCGGGTTTGGAACACTGACTGGTTGACCGATAACGGTTATGAAATCTAATGCAATTCACATGCAAACTATTCGTATCTGAAAAAGAGCTGGCGAACAGCCTTCCGATAATATTTACCGACAGGGGTACAGAATATCTCAGTAAGTTTATCAAGTCAATGCGGAAACGCCTTTTTATTCGGAAGGTGAAGGGAATCTTTTCATTTAAAAAGCCCACCTGACAACAGGTGGCCAAACCCTAAAACATGAAAACCATAGTAAAGGAGCAAACTAATCCGATTGTATTTATCAGCCATTCTAACGGGTCTGCCGGAATGAAAACAATGAGTATTGATTTAATCGAGGAGTGTCTAATTGTCCGTGTGTATGGACCGGGGCTGCGGATATATCCCTTTAAAACTAAGAATTTCAGCGAAGCAATAAAAGAATACAATCGATTTGATTTTTAATCAATCATTTTAAAGCCCCTGACATCAGATGGCTAAAACAATTTAACCTCCAAGACATAGAGGAGTTATGAGCATTGTTTGTTGTAAAATATTGGATGACACAATTGAAATAGCATCAGATTCTATTACCGTGCGCGGGTGGACGCAAGACAAGGGCAGAAATAACATGGCGAAACTATGCGATGTTAATGGTATGCTAATTGGTGGGATCGGCGCAGCGGCAGAAACAAGCCTTTTGCAAATATTTTGCCATACCCATCAACCGGCATCTTCTGGAGAAAGCGACATTGTAACACTGTTTGTTGAGTTTGCCGAATGGAAGAAAAAGAAAACCGATAAATATGAAATGGAAAATACTTATATATTTATCTTTGACGGTTTGGCGTTCTTTATCAACTCGTTTTTTGTGAACAAAATAACAACATATGAGGCAATCGGAGTTGGACAGGAGTTCGCCCTTGCTGCCCTATATCTTGGTCATAATGTTGAGCAAGCCGTTGCAGCCGCCTGTGAGTTGTGCACTATGTGCGAAAAACCTATAAAAATGCTAACTGTGCCAAGAAAGAAATAACACCTAAAAACCCACCCGAACAGCGGACGGTTTAACACTTAACCCACCAAACCCACCTGACAGCAGACGGTTCTGGTACAAAATACTGGAGCCGTTTTTTTATGCTGTGTCAAGATTGTTCTAAAAAACCTACCTGTACGGAACTTTGCCCGGAAGCTGAAGCGTATGTCGGTCAAGATCATATCT
>DRHF01000021.1 GCA_011049715.1 Desulfobacterales bacterium | reverse complement strand
TCAAATCCGGCTGAATTGTCACCATGCACCATTACAAAAGTGGGTTTAACTCATATGCTTGAAGGATTTTTAAGATCGGATGAATTTATAATTTCTTGGATAATAACGGCGGATGATCTTTTGGAAATCATAATCCATAAAAAGGAGGGTTAAAATGTCAGAAAAATTCGAAGTCACAAAAGAAGCGATCTTGGCAATGGTGGAAAAATGTCCGGAGGCAAAAACCGCGCTCAAGGCGGGGTTTCCGGGGGCGTTTGAAAAGGCGCTTGAGATAGACAAAAAATATTTTAATCTAAACGCCTTGAACAATACTGATGGGAGATTGTTCACACAAGCACAGGCCGAAGATGCGGGTTTTGGTTATAATCATTTTATGTCAGTCCGGCTTGGTGGAAGCATGAGAGGCATAGCATTCGTATTGGATTCTAGCTATAATTGGGAATTCGATGAACTGAAAAACAATTTTTATCACCTTCTAATCCCAAGCTGCAAAGATTAAAGGAGGCCGAAAATGCAAGTATTAAGACGAACCGATCCATTAAGCAGCAAGCAAGCGGAAAAGGAAATCAACGGGAACGGCCTAAGAAGCCGGCAACAGGAAATCGTATTTCAGGCGGTCAGAAAATATCCGAATCACACTTCAAAGGAATTGTGTGCGATCACCGGGATTAATCGGTATGTACTGGGTCGCCGGTTGCCTGAAATTAGTGTGCCGGTCGATGTGGTAGTCGATTCATTTTATGAGGAACTATGGGACGTGAAAAGAGGCCCGATGCGAAAGTGCAATATTGGCCATCGGTTGGCTTTGACTTGGGAGTTGGTTTGAAATGAGGAAAACTTGCGGGAGTATGATGGACTTCCGGTGAAGAAATGTCCATTAGGTTAGTGTAACCGGCGCGAAGGTTCAAATCCTTCACTCCCGCAAGCCCGACATAAAACATTAAAAACAGGGGGAACAAAACCATGATGATCAAAGGTTTAACAAAATCCCAATTAGAAAAACGGCTGAACTATCTTGAAAAGACAATGCCAAATTCAAGATGGATAAAATACATTAAATACCAATTGAGGCAAAATTGAAATCAATTATGGTGGCGGTATGGCGGCAACATACCTGCGCCCCAAAGTCTCCGGGCGCAACAGACGTTAGTATGTTAGTAGCAGAAAGCGCTATGGCAAACTGAAAGAAAGTCCATAACATAGAGATCCCATGCACAAGGCTTGTGCGGAGCAAACCTAAATGATCGGTAATACCGTATCGGCGAAAATCCGGTCCACCATTTTTCTTAATTAAAAATAACAATAAACGGAGGGACTAAAACATGATGATCAAAAATCTTAACCCGGCATTAGCTGAACGGGGCAAAATCAAGATCGGCTTTAAGGGTGAAACGATGCAGTCAGCCAAGGGAAATGACTACCAGTTGCCTAAAAAACTGGATCATTTCAGGATCGTAACGATGGAAAAAGGGGCTGATAACAACTACTTAGTTGACCGGGAGATTCACAAGCTATACGGCCCGACTCCCAAAGAGATAGCAGTCCGGTTGCTGTATGATGACATTGAAAGCAACATAGCGACCCGATATGCCTGCTATAAAGGCCGCCAGCAATGGTGTACCGGTGACGGTGAAAGAGCTGTTCGGATACACCCAGATGGTGGTCTTAAAGAGGAGGCTAAGTGCCCATGCGAACGGCAAACCCCGGATTATAAGGGCAAGGATAAATGCAAAATGAACGGGGCGCTATCGGTTATCATCGATGGTGTTGAAGTAGTCGGGGGTGTCTGGAAGTTCAGAACCACATCATATAATACGATCATGGGGGTTCTGGGCGGCCTAGCGCTTATTAAAAAGGTTACGGGTGGGCCATTGGCCGGTATTCCATTGCGGATGAAAATCAGCCCCAAAACGGTTGTGTCGCCGGCAGATAATAAGGTTCAAACCGTCCAGGTCGTATCGCTTGAATACAAGGGCAGCCCTGAAAGTCTGCAAGAACTTGGCTACCAAAAGGCCTTACAACAGGAAAAGCACAGTCAACGGATGGGTAATATCGAACAAGAGG
>DRHF01000020.1 GCA_011049715.1 Desulfobacterales bacterium | reverse complement strand
CTGGGGCCTGCCCCGCCTGCCCCGTAGGTTCGGAAAATCGTACTGGGGTTGAAAATCAGTGCGATTTTAGGCAGTTTGACTTATTAAATATCCTCAATACTTCCAAAAGTACTACTTTTTATCAGAAACTCATTTATTTCACCCACGATAATTAAAGGTGTTATTCGGTAGATAAAAAAACTTGACAATCAATACAAATTTGTTTAAAAATGGCATTAAATGCTAATCAGTCTAAAATCATAGATGTAAAATCTAAAATGAACAAACACTGGGTCAGGTGGACAACAGCGGGTCTTTCAGATGTGACAAAGCCTGCCGAGTTTGTCTGAATCGGAGAAAGGAGATTTCTGATGGATGAGAAAAAGCTCGATTATGAGAAGCCTTGCATCGGGAGTTTCGGAACAACATTGATGGGTCGAGGCGTTTGTGCGGTAGGGAGCGGTGATTCGGCTGATTGTGGGTTTGGAAATAATCCTGGGGACGATTGTGTGAGCGGGACTAGCGCTGTTGGTGGGTGCTGCGGGGGTTTTGCGGTCCCTTGACATAATTAAAAGGGGAAAAGGGATCAAGTCTACAATTGACAATTAACAAACAATTTCTTGCCATTGATCACAGGCGCAATAAACCCGATCCTCTTTTTGAACCCCTCGTAAATAGGGACAGCGATCGTTTTTCGAGCCGTTCGCTGTGTAACATCAGTGTCTCTGCCAGGCGGAGGTCCATATGAAAAGATTCGAGAGCCGTCTCGCCCAACTATGCACCCAGATCCATGAAGACTGGGTCACGCACCAACGGGACTGGACCCGGCCGGGCTTCCGGGCTGTTGCCGTCCATCGTTTTGGTGTCTGGTCGCAAGGGCTCCACTCCCGGCTGCTCCGAGCAGCCGGTGTCCGCCTCTACCGTATTCTGTTTCGCTATATTCGGAATCATTACGGCATCGAGCTGCCCGGCTCGACCATCGTCGGCCGTCGATTCTGGATTGCTCATCAGGGTGGGATCGTGATTCACCCCAAAGCTGAGATTGGTGATGATTGCCTCATTCGCCAGAACGTGACGATTGGGGCGGCCAGTCATGACCGTCCGCGGGAGGCGCCAAAGCTGGGGAATGGCGTGCAGGTGGGGTCTGGAGCGGCGATCCTGGGCAATGTGAAAATTGGCGATGGCGTGCGCATTGGCCCGAACGCCGTCGTCATGACCAGTGTCCCTGCGGGGGTGATCGTTTTTGCCGCACCCGCCCGGATCCTCCGACTACCACAACCCAAAGAGGCAAGCGGGGAGGAGAAGACGACGGGGTCATTCGAATGCAGCGTAGACGGGGGCCTGAGCGCCAAAGGAAGTTCGCAATGGACAAAGAGCTGATCTCGATGATCGTGAAAACCCTCCGAGAACTGCACGAGCACGAGGAGACAAAAATCCCCGCGGATCTTGGGGGCGAAACCCCGCTCTTTGGGCGGGACGGCATTCTGGATTCGGTAGGCTTGGTGACCCTGGTCGTTGCCGTGGAACAGGCATGTGAGGATGAGTTTGGGGTTAGCATCAGTCTGGCCGACGAAAAGGCGCTCTCGCAAAGAAACAGTCCGTACCAAACCATTGGTTCCCTAGCGGCATACGCGAGCCGCCTGATATGAGATGGAGCATGTTTTTGAGGTGTGAGGAATGGAGCGTCCAGTGACATTGATTACGGGCACGCGCAAGGGCATCGGCAAATTTTTGGCGGAGCACTATGTGCGTTGTGGACACCGTGTGATTGGCTGCAGTCGTGGCGAGGCGGAGTGGACGCTCGACGGCTACACGCATTATGTCGCCGATGTGGCAGACGAAAAAGCGGTCAAGAGGCTCTTCCTCGATGTACGTAAACAGTTCGCTCCGCTTGATCACCTGATCAATAATGCTGGCATCGCCTCGATGAACCATAGTCTGCTCACCCCTCTCTCCACCGTCCACAATATCTTGGATACCAATGTCGTGGGGACCTTCCTGTTCTGCCGGGAAGCGGCCAAGGTGATGAAGAACTTCTCCTATGGGCGCATTGTCAATCTGACAACGGTAGCCGTGCCGCTTAAGTTGGCGGGGGAGGCCATTTATGTGGCCTCCAAAGCAGCCGTCCTCTCCTTGACACAAGTCTTAGCCAAGGAACTGGCCGAGTTTGGCATTACTGTGAATGCGGTGGGACCGGTGCCGGTCGAGACAGACCTAATCCGGTCTGTCCCAAAGGCGCAGATTGAGCGCCTCCTGTCGCAACAAGCCATCCCGCGGCTCGGCACCTTTGCCGATATTTCCAACGTGATTGATTTCTATCTCAAAGAGGAAAGCAACTTCATTACTGGTCAAACCCTGTTTCTCGGGGGCGTATGATGTATATTGATTTTTTGCTCGATGTGTTTCGTTCGCATCGGGTGGCAGATGCGATGGTCTGGCAAGACCAGACTTTCTCGTATGCGTGGCTTCTGGACGCGGTACAACGCTGGCAGGAGCGCCTCAAAGAAGAAGCGATTGCACCCGGTTCGGTCGTCAGCGTCGAAGCCGATTTGTCACCGCACACAGTCGCTCTTTTGCTCGCCTTGATCGAGCACAGGAGCATCGTTGTTCCGCTCACCGCGTCTGTCGAAACCAAAAAACCCGAGTTTCGAGACATTGCCCAGGTTGAAGCGATCATCAAGGTCGATCGGGAAGATCAGGTTCGCATGCAAAACACAGGGGTGGTGGCCACGCATGCGTTGCTCCGGCAATTAAAGCAGTCCCAGCGGTCTGGACTGGTCCTGTTTTCTTCTGGGTCGACCGGGAAAAGTAAAGCTGCCATTCACGATTTTGTCCCCCTTTTAGCAAAATTTACCGTCCCACGTCACTCGCTTCGGACCCTCGTCTTTCTCCTGTTTGACCATATTGGTGGGATCAACACCCTTTTCTATGTCCTGTCCAATGCGGGGTGTGTGGTCACTGTCCAAGACCGCTCACCGGACGCGGTCTGTGCAACAATCCAAAAATATCGAGTCCAGCTGCTTCCGACTTCACCGACGTTTCTCAATCTGTTGTTACTCAGTGAGGCGTACACCCGGTACGATCTGTCGAGCTTGGAAATGGTCACCTATGGGACCGAGGTCATGCCGGAAAGTACCTTGACCAGATTGCATCGCCTCTTTCCCCATATCCTTTTGTTACAAACGTACGGACTCTCAGAATTAGGGATACTGCGCTCGAAGTCAAAGTCCTCCGACTCACTTTTGGTCCGGGTTGGCGGTGAAGGCTTTGAGACGCGGGTGGTGGATGGGCTCCTGGAAGTCCGTGCCCAATCTGCCATGTTAGGCTATTTGAATGCGCCCAGTCCCTTTACAGCGGATGGCTGGTTCCAAACCGGTGATGCGGTGGAGGTGGAGGGAGAATACCTCCGCATTCTTGGACGCAAGTCTGAGCTGATTAATGTTGGGGGAGAAAAAGTCTATCCGGCTGAGGTGGAGAGCGTCCTCCAGTTGATGGATGGCGTAGAAGATGTCGCCGTTAGCGCGGAGCAAAACCCCATCACCGGGCACTTAGTGCGAGCAATGATCAAGCTGAGGACAGCCGAAACGATCGGGGAATTCAGAACGCGAATGTGGGCGTTTTGCCAGGATAAATTGCCAAAATTTAAGATTCCGCAGAAAGTGATGATTGTTACAGAAGTGATGCATGGTGAGCGGTTTAAAAAGATGCGGACGACATAGGGCGGCATACCACGTCGCATTGGTGCGAGTGCGGAAAAGCCGACACTGGCGCTGTGCTTCAAACTGGCCCGTAGCGATGTATGCCTTTGCCTCGGATTTTATCGTTTTCGCCGTGCACCAAGAGGAACTCGCACTGCCGGAGTATAGCACCTCGCCGCAGGCGGATGTTGCAGCAGAAACACACCGCTGGACACAGCTCTGATAGACTGTCGCAAAACGTTCCCCAGCGCGTGTTGTGTAGCACAATTTCGTCCTGCGAAGAAATGATGGACAGGTTGAAGAGCAAAATAGGGCTCGCGAGTTGCGAGTAAGGGTCTAAGGTCGGACTAAAGGGGAAAGAAAAGTGCGAGCCAAGTTTCTAACCCACACGAGCCGCCGCCTAAGGAGTTGGAAACCCTATATCCTGGCAGCGGAAGTCAGAAACATTCTCAAAGCAACCTACAAGCTCGATACAAGGTTCATATCCTTCAAACCAGAGAAACCCTGCCAAGGGTAACGTACTTCTTTCCTTAACCAATGACCCATTTTTCTTAAAACCTGGTCAGCCTATCACGAATGCTCACACTCATGACTGGGAGTCCCTGGAGATCGCCAAAACCTTTTTGGACCTTGGCTATTGTGTTGATGTTATTACCTGAATTTTGCACGTAAATCACCTCTGTGAACTATATGCAGCAGTTTTTCGTTATGCCGCCATCATATTCGCATCACTGAACTGGTCAACAACCAGGAAATACTACTTTTTGCCAAACAAACAAAAGCCAAATACCCCAAAAGCTTGCGCCGTATTAGCTATCGCGATTAGCTTCAAAACCGAACATTGGTATTCCTGACAAACAATTTTCTGCTGCTGGCCGATACAATTGCTGCCTTGTATAAGGCTCGCTGGGAGATCAAGCTGTTTTTCAAATGGATCAAACAAAATCTTAAAGTAAAGAGTTTTTATGGTACTTCACCCAACGCAGTTAAAACTCAATTTGAAACGAGTTTTCTTGGTAAAAGGTTGGTTTAGCGATACATTGAACGACGATATCGTTCAAAAAAAAACATTACCAAAGATAACCTCATCATGATAGATTGCGATATGTATCTATCCGCAAAAGAAGCTTTAAACTTCTGTGTACCATTAATTCAGGATCGGGCTATCTTCTTTTTTGATGACTGGAACGTACTGCGACTCGCAGATAGAAATCTGGGAGAAAAAAGGGCGTTTGATGAATTCCTTGCTGCGAACCCGCACTTAACGGCCAAAGAATTTAGCAGCTATAATGGTCCCAAAGGAATACCACACGGTAAAGTATTCATAGTTAACGTTAGGGAATAGTCAAATGTTGTTGATGAGAATGAAATCAAAATATTATATCCAATTTTATTGTTGGATCTCCTGCAACTGCAGAGTTCACGATGCAGTCCTGATTTATCCACAACCTTTTGAAAACGTACATTGCTCCGTGCAAAGGTTAATATGAAAAGGAAAACCACTATGAATAGAGCATATTATTTAAATATACCTATCATATTGATATTGTGTTTGTTATACGGTGCCAAAGTCACTCAAGGTGGCTACACCGATGAAATCCAACCCTATAAGGAAAACTCACGCTACTGGCAGTACCAGGGCGAACCTGTATTGCTGGTAGGCGGCACCAAAGACGATAATCTCTTTCAGATCCCCGATCTTGAGGAACATCTGAATTTGTTGACTCGTGTCGGTGGCAACTATATTCGCAATACCATGAGCGCACGAGACAAGGGTAACGTCCATCCATTTGAGCGAGAAGGAAATCTTTACAATCTCGATCGTTGGAATGAGGAATATTGGAACCGGTTTGAACGCATGCTTAAGCTGACCCAGGCCCGTGAGATCATTGTTCAGATCGAGCTCTGGGCGCAATGGGACTTTAGCCAGAAAAGCTATCCCTATTCTGCCTGGAATCCGAAAAACAATGTTACGTTCACACGGTCAAATACCCGTTTGAAAGAGCATTATGGGAAAATCTTTAGAACGAAGAAAAAACATGACTTTTTCACCAGTGTTCCGAGACTGTCAAATGATACTTTACTACTTGAATACCAAAAAAACTTTGTAGAAAAGATCCTTTCCTATTCCTTGCGCTATGGTCATGTGCTCTATTGCGTGACCAATGAGATTTTTGAGCAATACTCCCCGGAATGGGGATGGTACTGGGCTCGATATGTCAAAGACATGGCCCAAACCCTCGGAAAAACGGCCTATGTCACCGAGATGTTTCAAAGTCATAACATCAGAGGCAAACACCACAAGGCGTCCTTAGATCATCCTGAGATTTATGATTACGTAGAACTCTCCCAGAATTCTACTTATAGTAATAGTACTCGCGGTGACTACCACTGGGATAACCTAGTTTATGTCCACGACTATATTTCCGCCCATCCACGTCCCATAAATCATACCAAGACCTATGGCGACGATCCAAGGGCCGTGAAGTCGTTCTGGCGAAGCATCATCGGTGGTGCCGCTTCAATGCGATTTCATAGGCCCAATATCGGTCTCGGACTGAACGAAAAAGTCCAGGCGAGTCTAAAAGCCGTGCGCAAGCTAGAAAGCCTGGCAAAGATGTGGGAAGTCAACCCTTTTATGGATCTCTTGCAGAATCGTACGCGCGATGAAGCCTATGTAGCAGCAGAGATAGGAAAAAAATATGTCCTTTATTTTCCAGACGGTGGATCTGTGAAGTTAAATCTTCGTGATGAACAAGGCACGTTTCTTCTTCGGTGGATAAACATCCATACCGGAAATTGGGGTGATGAGATGATCATACGTGGCGGTAGCACAGTATCATTGGCTGCTCCAAGCCGTGGAGGTTGGATTGCTGTTTTGTTAAACTAATCTTTGACTGTCGATTGGTCCTTTTATGGCCATTAGTTCGGTGTGATTTTAACCCGTTGGACTTATTAAATTACCTCAAAGATAATAACATCAAAATATCTATTAAATCAAGTTAAAACAATAAGTTAAAGCCATATTGATGTATTTTTTAAAGGTTTAAAAGAAAAAAAATGGAATTTGAACATTTAAATTAGAGGTTATGCAAAGGTCTCATTGTGGCTTCAAGAAAAATCTGATACTTTGCTTCTGGTGTCAAATGGCGGCGTTTACGGACGTCTTCTTCTGATTTTTCCATAGGGCATTCCTCCAGGTTCTTTGGTAAACCAGAACCAAAAGGGTGTCAAGCATTCGCCGACGGGGCTAACTCCGCTCGCCCTACGGGCTCCCTCCGTCTCAACCAAGAAAAGGAATACAGATTCAGAAACATAGTACTTTTCAATATGGCAACTTAAACATATCACTTAAAAGAAGACGTTGTATTTTATTTCATAAGATAATGGTCTCAAATTGAAACCTTATAGAATAATTCATATGCCAATTTATGAAAGCAACCCTTATCAAAAGTTGCTTCTCCACAATTTAAAAGCACTCGGACTAGATGTACAAGAAGGTGGTTCTGGAGTGTTTTCGATTCTTCGAAGTGTCATTTGTAATCTTGGTGCGGACGCAATCCATCTCCATTGGTTAACCCCGTTTTTAATAGGTAATAGCAAAATTAGGACAATTGCAAAATCAATTCTCACTATTCTTCAACTAATAATATTACAATTGTTGAAGATAAAAATAGTTTGGACAGTGCATAATCTAAAGAATCATGAAAACAGATTTACAAATATCGAGCGTTTCTTTTCACGCATTGTCGCGAAACGTGCAGATGCAATTTTAGCCCACAGTGAATCTGCGAAGCGAGATATACGAAATGCATTTGATGTCGATGACCAAGAAAAGATTGCAATCATTCCGCATGGGAACTACCTCGGTTACTACAAGAACACCTTGACCAAAGAAGAATCCAGGAGCCGTTTGAATTTATCACCGCATAATTTCACTTTCTTGTACTTTGGTAAAATTAGGGATTACAAAGGAGTTCAAGAACTCATTGACAGCTTCATCAAGCTTAATAAAAGCGATGCTAAATTAATAATTGCCGGGAAACCTAACAACAATGAAATATCCAATAGCATAACCTACAAGGCCCGACAAAACAAGAACATACTGTTAGTACTTCAATTAATTCCTGAAGACGACATTCAGCTATTTATGAATGCCGCTGATGTTGCAGTTCTTCCTTATCGGGACGTGTTGACATCTGGAACTCTCATGTTAGGAATGTCTTTTCGCAAGCCTATCATTGCACCGCGACTTGGTTGCATTCCAGATGTCTTAAAAAACGGAGGTTGTTTCTTCTATGATCCTGAGGACGCGGATGGCCTTTTTCGAGCCATGAAGCTATCGATGACGTCTAAGCACCACCTTCAAAATATGGGGGATCGTAACTTCATTTTGGCACAAAAAAACTCTTGGTCACTAATCGCACGGTCTATTTTCAAAATTTATCAAAATCATTTATCTGACTACACACCATCTAATTAGTGCCTGCCTAAAAACGAGCATTTTTTAGAAATCGCGTGATAAATTTGAACGAAAGAGACTGTTTCTTTTTTTGGGGATAAAAAATGAGTAGTAGAATGTGGTGTAAAGTACGCAGGAAGAACTATCGCTACTTTTTTTACCCAATTTAGCTAAAGTTATCTCTTTGAATTGTCAAGCAATAATATATGACTTAATTAAATTATTATGCTTCTTTTAATCTTATTCTATGTCTCTTAAGTTCTTTATTCAATAGAATAGTACCAAGAGTTTGCAAGTTTCTTCCAAGGATACCAAGAGCCACATAGCGCTCATATCCTCCCTCGCCTTTATCTCGACAGTATTCGTTTGCAGCACTTGAAGGACACGTCCGGCGCCAGCCTGACGGTATTTGTTCAAGGAGTCGTACAGCCAGGGAGCACAATCCGCAGCGACGACTGGCCGGGAGAAAATACCCTTAGTGAGAATGATTTTAGACATGTTGTGGTACATTCAAACGATCTGAAACTTGCACATTTAATTGCTGCATTGATGAAACGCTGGCTGCCTGGAACCTATTAAGGCGCAGTGCGACCATCACATCTGTTGTATTATTTGGATGAATTTACATTTCGTTTCAATCGTCGTACTTCAACATCACGTGGCAAATTTATCTACCGGTTAGTACAGTAAATAATGATGATAGATCTAGCCCCTGCTAAAACGCTAAGGGGACCGGCTTTACCATTCCTTGAGAGGGCTGATAACCTTAACCCCGATCCTATCGACGAAGATCGAAACTACAATATATTGTAGCTACTGGAGTCAAGCGCATACCCCAATAATGTTTTACAAACAAAAATTCAACGAGCTTTAATATTTGACTGAAGGCAATGCATAGAAGATATCTCAGAACCTGCAGAGTTGAATGTGAGCGCAATGTTACTGGGTTTCCTAAAAAACCAATTGTCAGTGTGATAATCCCCACTTATAATCGAGCTCATCTAATAGCTGGCGCGATCGAAAGTGTTTTGGATCAAACATATCAAAATTTTGAAATAATTATAGTAGATGATAGTTCGACCGATAAGACTGAAGAATTGATAAAGGAATTTATTTACCTTGATAGCAGAGTCAAGTATTTTAAACATGATCGCAATAAAGGTGGATCCGCTAGTCGAAATACTGGAATCATAAATGCGCGAGGGAATTTTTTAGCTTTTTTAGACTCTGATGATATATGGCTTCCTCATAAAATCGAAAAACAATTAAGAATATTTTACCAAAACGGTCCTGAGCTCGGAGCTGTTGGTTCTGGGAGTATTGCTTTATCCGGAAATAAAATGAAAAATTTTATTCCTACTGGCAAATTTGGAAATATCTATAAAAATCTCTTAACTTCTCTTGATAAAGATTGGCCAGGTGAAACGTCTACGATAATGATTAAACATGAATGTATTGAAAAAGTGGGATTATTTGATGAACTATTAGAATCATCCCAAGAACATGATCTTTATATTAGAATTTCAAAACATTATCATTTTGATGTGGTTCGTGAGCCTTTAGTTAAATTTTTTCGCCCAAAAAACAGCATAACATTAAACTTAGTTGCGAAATTAAATGGAAGAAGAAGAATGATCGAAAAATACGAAAAAGATATGCCAAAAATATGCAAGCTTAAGAGTTCTTATAGTTCAACTGCGGGAAAAATATTATGTCAACAGAAGAAAATGAAAGAAGGTAGGTTTTATTTATTAAAAGCATTGCTATCGTATCCCATGAGCTTAACAAATTGGTTTGTTTTTTTCTTATCTTTATTGCCATTTCCATTTTTTAAATTTTTTCATTTCGTGAATTCTAAACTCAAGACTATTATGATAAATTGGCATTGGCTTCCATCGAAAGAGTAACTTTAATTGAGAATATGCTCCTAGCTGTTCTGGCCAATTAAATTTACTCATTTTAATCGTGAGGAGATTTAATAAGTCAATCGATCAGCCACTCAATTCGTTGGTCTATCGACAAAAAATTGCGCCAAGACCATTTGGCAGGAAAAATTTATTGAGCTGAAAAATTTGAGCCGTAATTATGGGGCAATTCTTGGATACCAAATTATAATTTATATAGACTTTAGTTGGATTTTACTAATAAGTGCATAATTATTTAGACATTATCAAAGAAGTATGTTATATCATCAAGCATGGAAAAACTTGATGGAAGAAAAATCGGTCCAAAGGCAATGGAGCAAATTCGTATTCGTGCGGTGAAGTGCGTTCAACAAGGTGAAAGCCCCGAAGCAGTCATTTTCACCCTGGGTTTTAGCCAGGCATGCATTTACAACTGGCTTGCCCGATATCGTGCTGGTGGTTGGCATGCCCTTGTATCCGGCAAGCACACTGGTCGGCCCAAGAAGCTCAGCGGTGTTCAGGTCGCGTGGGTATACAGAACAGTTCGCGATAAAGATCCGATTCAGTTAAAGTTCCCCTTTGCTTTGTGGACGCGCAGCATGATCACTCGTCTGATTCATAAACAATTCGGTATAAAACTCAGCGAAACCAGTGTAGGGCGACTTTTACGTCAGCTCGGTTTCACTTGCCAAAAACCTTTATATCGGGCTTACCAGCAGAATTCAGAGGTTGTGGAGCACTGGAAAAAGACCGCGTTTCCCAAGATCAAAAAAAGAGCTAAAAAGCTTCGTGCCACGATATATTTTGAAGATGAATCCGGTATTCGATCTGACTTTCATGCTGGTACCACCTGGGCACCTTCAGGCCAGACTCCGGTGATAAAAGTCACCGGAGCACGATTTCGAATTAATATGATAGCAGCAACCAGTACTCGCGGTCATCTGAGATTCATGATCAATCAGGGCACGATAACAGGCAATGTCTTGTGCGATTTTCTTAAAAGATTGATGCATAATGTTAAGTGGCCGATTTTCTTGATCTGGGATGGTCATCCGACGCATAAGTCAAAAAAAGTTCGTGAATGTATTGAATCGTTTGACGGAAAGCTAGAAGTATATATTTTGCCTTCGTATTCACCAGAACTGAATCCGACTGAACAAGTGTGGCGTTCAGTTAAAAGCCACGGTGTTGGCAGAAAAGCTGTCTTTGGTCCAGATGAGCTTAAATCCGCAGTTACTGGCATGTTACGTCGATTACAAAAAATTCCAAAAATCATACTCGCTTTTCTCAAACACCCTGACTGCAGGTATGTTTTGGGTTATTGTCTACATAATTATGACCTCATTAGTAAATCCGCAATGAGGACACGATTGGTAAAATTGGCGCGTTATGCAAAGCTCTCTATAACCTACAAAGGCTAGAGCATGATTCATTTAGAAGAAAACCTTGTTTCTTGTATTATTCCCACACATAACAGATCATATCTTTTGAAAACTGCGCTTAATAGTGTTATTTCGCAAACCTATAAAAATCTAGAGATTATCATCATTAACGATGCCTCCAAGGACAATACTGAATATGTGATCAAGGAATACATGAAGTATGATAATAGAATTAAGTACCACAAAAATACTATCAATTTGGGTGGTAGTGGAGCTAGAAACGCTGGTATAAATATAGCAAAGGGAGAGTTCATAGCATTCCTCGATGATGACGATGAGTGGGTAAATAACAAAATTGAATCGCAGTTAAAACATATCGATGATTGTGATGCTTTATTGTGTGCTAGTATTAATAAAGATACTAATAAAGTTATTTCTTATTCCAAGTCCAAGCTTGACCCAAATGATCTCATAAAAGGAAATATATGTGGCACTAGTAATTTATTCGCCCGGTCATCAATAATAAAAGATAATTTATTTGATGAAAAACTCCCCGGAGGCCAAGATTGGGATATTTATATTCGATTAGCAACAAAATACAAATTGATATACTTACGCGAACCTCTTGTTGTTTATAACAACGGAGAACATGACCGAATGACTAATATAATGATTAACATGTCAACAGATCAATTTGAAAAGAGAATGGCTGTTCTTTATAAGCATAAAGCTTTATTGGGACCTTTTTGGTTTAATTACCACATGGCTAGAACTTTATTATCTTATTTTACATATAGAAAGAATAAAATGGAACAACTACTTTATACTATAAAAAAATGCGGGGCGTTTCCCGTTTTAAGGGTATTTATCCATGAAACGATAAAAAAACTTAATTTGTTAAAATTGAACGAACTATTCACTGAAAAGATTAGTAGAGCTTTAAAAACTGATTAAGAATCTTTAATAAGTTCTTTTTTTTGATTAAGCTAGCTTAGAATACTATGAGCATACTAGAACAATCCATTTTCAAACCCATTTTAATTGCTATTTGCTTAATTACGCTCCTGCTTTTGGGAAGCTACTTTATATTTTTAGATAACATAAAACTTCTTTTGTTATTAGCAATGTTAGGTATATTTTTTGTTTTACTCGCTAATTATGCTGAAATTATACTAGTATACTCAATTGTAGGGGTTCTTTTAGTAATTTACACCCAATATACATCTTTTGATATCGCAGCCCCTTACGGATTAGTTATTGCCTTCCTTTCGATTTATTTCGTGAGTAGAAACTTTGATAACATTTTAAATTCCGTGAACCCTTTACTTCTTATGTTGGCATTTTTTATACTTTTCTTAATATTTTTGAATACGATCAAAGCTCCTGATATTTCAGATTCTACAAAAACAGGTTTACGAACTTCTTTACCAATAATAATGTCCTTTTTATTTTCATTTTTATATATGAATAAAATAGATGTAAAGTTGTTTATTAGGGTACTTTACCTTTCACTTATATATTTCTTATTACTTCCTGGTGATATTGCTTTCTTATTAAAATGGGGCCAATGGGATAAGTTTAATAGTTTTTATTATGGTAATGCACCACATACGTTTTCCCATTTTTTGAGCATTCTTACATTATTCTCTTTGCACTATTCGGTTAAAAATAAAATTGCTTATATAGTTCTAGCAAATTCTTTTATTCTTCTTTTCGCAACTACTATTAGGACTTCAATCATCACTGCAGCGGTCTTTTGTTGTACTTATGCAATATGCTCTAAAAACAAGAAAACATTATTAATTACATTGATTCTTTTTTCATTTATACTCGTTCTACCGAGTTCTAGATCCATTTTAACAGCGAAGTTTAGTGAGTTTTTTCAAACCGCCCCTGCGGATTACACTGATGAAATTGGTTCAGGTAGAGTTGGCATCTGGAAAAGAAATATTCGCTTTTTTGCCAATCAAAGTATTCTTGAACAACTTTTGGGTTCTGGAATGCATAGCCAACACTTTGAATATAGACGTGGAACGTTAAGAACGACGATAGATACTCACAATGATTATCTTGCTCTTCTGTTACAGATCGGCTTATTTGGATTAATCATATATTGTATATTACTGCTTTTCTGCATTATTAAGGCTTGGCTTAAATCTGCAGAGCTCGAGAAACGTAACGAAAATATGGGAGTATATCCTTTGTTATTCGCATTTGCTTTTGGAGTATTGATATCAAATGTCTTTTCTAATTCGTATGTGAACCGCTTTCAAATAGCAATTTTTTTCTGGCCTCTTATGGGCTACTTATTTTCAAATGTCAAAAAGAATTGATCATATAATCCTGACAGTTGACTATGAGATATTCGGCAATGGTACCGGTAGCCTTCGTAAATGCCTTATTTCTCCAACTTATAAAATTTTAAACATTGCTGAGCAATATGATGCACCGGTAACCTTTTTTGTCGAGGTACTTGAATTTGATGCAATGAAACGCGAGGGGATGAAATCTCAACCAGGAATGCTTACACAGATTACCGCTGTTGAGCAACAAATTCATAGCGCAATTTGGAGAGGCCATGATGTTCAACTACACTTACACCCACAATGGATAGGTGCAAAGCACGTGAAAAACGGTGCATGGGAACTGGATATGGCACGATGGAGAATTGGTGATCTATCTTCTTCGGAAGCCTATAAAATACTTGACTTTGGAAAAAACTTTCTTGAGAATATGATAAATCCAATAAATCCAAAATATAAATGCCAAGTGTTCCGTGCCGGAGCTTGGTGTATTCAGCCATCATCTAACATTTTGAAAGTCCTTAAAGAACTAGAGTTTAAAATTGATTCAACTGTGGTTCCCGGGCTTAAGAACATTCTTGATGGTGAATGGTTTGATTTTTACAATGCCCCAAATTTGCCTTACTGGCTGATTGATGAAGATGTTTGCAAAAATGGAAAACAGGGCCTTTATGAAATACCTATTCTTTCGGGAAAAGTAAGCAGATTCAAGCATGGAAAAAATCTAGCAGATACCTTTTTTAGAAAAGAATCAGATATTGCGCCAAATTGCCAAGGAAATTATGGAAAAACTGATAACAAACTTAAAAGAATAATTGCTCGACTTTTCAAGCTGTTGAACATAGGAAGAGTCATGCTGGATATTTCTACTATGCCTTCGGAAATATTAATTGAAATAACAAGAAACTGGATTACCAGGTTCGGAAACGAAAATATACATCTTCCAATAGTTGCAATTGGACATACAAAAAATTTTACACATAACTCTGAAAAAGAATTAAAAAATTATTTATCCTGGTCGGAAAAACAGGGAATTGCTTTTTCAACATTTGGACAATGGTTGGATGGCATCGGCAAAAGAAAATAATTTTAATAATTTACCTAAAATTATATATATAATGGGTACAGCTAGAAGTGGCAGCACAATTTTAGAAATTTTACTTGAAAATGGAAAGTATGCTTTTGGCGCCGGAGAAGTTATCCATATTCCCAGGGATGCATTTTTGAAAAACAATAAGTGCTCATGTTGCAATAACTGCCATGATTGCAATATATGGGGACAAATATACAAAAAATTTTGCCTATCTGAAAATGAATTAACTAATTGGATTAATATACAAAAACAAATTGACTCGCATTTTGGTGAAATAAAATTATTGTCTGGTCTTATTTCAAAACAAAATATTGCCAAATATAAAAAGCTGAATCTTCAACTGATTAAATATATTTATCAAGAAACAGGGTGCTCTTTTCTGATAGATTCTTCAAAATATGCAGGCAGAGCTTTTGCAATGGACAAAATTGCACCTGGACATGTCTTTACAATTTGTCTTACACGATCACCTGCGGGGCTATTGCACACTTTCCAAAAACCTAATAAATCAGAACAAAAGCCAAAAAAACCGATTTCTGTTTTGATGTATTATATAGTTTCTTTATCAGCTTTAAAGCTTGCATCTTTAACATTAAAAAACAGACCACTTTATATGACCTATGAAGAGCTTATTAAATCACCTATAAATTCAATGGAAAAAATTGAAAAATGGTATGGTTTGGATTTAATAAATACAAAAATTAAAATTATGCAAAAAGGGTTTTTTACTGCCAAGCATATTGTCACAGGAAACAGATTAAGGAAACAGAAGAAAATACAGTTTAAATCAAGTCTTGGGGAATACAAGTTAAAAGGAGCAGAAAAGAGAATAGTTCTTAGTATAATGATTTTTTGGAAAAAAATACTTAATTTTTAAATTAGTTTTTTTAAAATTGAAGATTTGAGATGAAGATAATTATAACATTGCGGGAGTCAGGTCATCTCGGTGGAGTTGTTTCTTTTTACAAATCAATTGTTCCCTATCTTAATAATGATAAGAATAAAAGTTTTATTTTTTTTCATATAGGAAAAAAGATAAACAGAAAAATACCTTTTCATGTGATTATGGATCAATTCAGATTCCAAAAAAAATTGCGCCAACTAAATCCGGATATTGTCCATGTTAACCCTTCACTTAATTTGAAAAGTTTTCTCAGAGATGGGCTTTTTATATACTGGGCAAAAAGAAAAAATCTTCCTGTCCTGGTTTTCTGGCATGGATGGGGGAAAAAATTTGAAAAGAAAATTGATACCAACCTATTTTTTTACTGGTTCTTTAAAAAAACCTTTCTCAGGGCAGATAAAACAATTGTTCTAGCATCTGATTTTAAAAAGAAACTGATATCATGGGGGGTAAAATCAGATATTATACTTGGAACCACTGTGATTGATGAATCTCTTTTAGAGGGTTTTGATATAAATAAAAAAATTCAAAAGATTAACAAATCTAAGAAAATAAATATTCTTTTTTTATCACGCATTGAAAAAGAAAAAGGGATATTTGAAACAATAAGTGCGTTTAAAATGTTGCTGGATAAAAATTATAATATCAAATTAAATATTGTAGGTGATGGAACAGCTTTAGAAAGTGTAAAGAGGTATTCAAAAGCTATAAAAATTCCTGAAAATAAATTATCTTTTTTAGGGTATGTAAAAGGATATAAAAAAAAAGAAGTTTTCATTAATAATCATATTTATTGTTTTCCAACATACTGTGAAGGAATGCCAATTTCTGTTCTTGAAGCCATGTCCTTTGGGATGCCTGTGATTACACGAGCAGTTGGAGGACTTAAAGATTTTTTTCAGGATAAACAAATGGGATTCTCTACTACTAGCAAAAATCCATATGTCTTTGCTAAACTTGTTGAAAAATTAATCATAAATAAAAGTTTAATATCTGATATTGGTCTATACAATCATCGATTCGCAGAAAAACATTTTGCCGCATCCATAGGTTTTAAACTACTTGAGAGTTTATATTATGAAATTTGTAACACAGTTGAGTTCAATAAAATGATACATTAGACGATTGATTCCGGGTTTTTTGGGTTTTTTGCTCAGCTATATTGGTGGTATAGGCGGAAACCATTGATATGAAATACTCCATATTAAGGAGCTGACCTAATAGATTATTTTAATTATTTGGTGATTTTCCTTTTTGATTTCGTACGAAAAAGCTATTCTTCAATTAATAAATTCCCCAAAGGTTCTATAAAGCTATCAAAGAATGAATTTCTGTAAAGCAGGTAGATAATGCATTCGAGCTCAAACAATATTATTAGGGGATCGTTGACAAACCTTGGTGCTTACGTTCTGAGGGAAAAGTATAAGGGATGGGACGTCTTCGATGGGCTGAATTCCAGTTTGTTCTGCCGTAGCTTCCTTTATCGTTTTGCTTGGTCCCGCCTTACCTGGATTCAGTTTTTTAAACGATCCCCATTAAATTTTCGGGGGATGGCTGGCATATCCAAAGGACATAACCCCAAAGGCCTGGCGTTATTTTCCTCTGGCCTGTTAATGTCGGGTCGGTTTAATAAGGCCCGCATCCTACTTGAAATTGTCAGGAAGATGGCCTCATCCAGATTCAGTAGGACCTGTTTTAGCTACAATTTCGACTGGCAAGCTCGTGCCTTTTTCGTTCCCCAAGGCATCCCCAATGTGGTAACCACCGTATTTGTGGCCAATGCATTTTTGGATTATGTAGAAAATCAAATTAAGAGATTAAGGAATTCAGGAATTGAGGGATTAAGTGAAAAAGATTTAGAAAAGAAAAAAGAGGAAATAACACAAAGTAAGGATAGTAACGAACAGATTTTTTTAGGTGATTGCCTCAAGATAGCCCAAGGGTGTTGTGAGTTTATATTACATGAGTTGGTTTTGTTTGAAGATGAAAAGACTCTTTGTTTTGGTTATATCCCTGGGGAACAGGTACGGGTCCACAATGCCAATATGCTTGGGGCGGCACTTTTGGCCCGTGTTTATTTTCAGACAAGGAATTCAGATTATTACGAAAAGTCCAGAAAGGCTATGGCTTACTCCGTTGCGGCCTTAAACAAAGATTATTCCTGGCCGTATGGTGAGCTTGCTCATCACCAGTTCATTGATAATTTCCACACCGGCTATAATCTGGTCGCATTGAAAGAGTGGATGGATTATACCGAAGATAATACATGGCAAGAGGAACTCGAGAAAACTTACGGGTATTTTCTGAATACATTTTGGTTAGGAAATGGCTGTCCTAAGTATTATCACAATTTCCTCTATCCCATTGATATTCATTGCTCAGCCCAGGGTATTGTCACATGTCTTAAACTCAAGGATTATGATGACCGGAGCGTTCCGATGGCCAAGAAGATTGCAAAATGGGCTATCGAGAATATGCAGGATAAAGAAGGTTATTTTTATTACCAAAAAACGAAATGGTACACAAACAAGATACCGTACATGAGATGGTCCCAGGCTTGGATGTTTTATGCCCTGGCCCACCTTGTCTCTTTACAACCGATACCCTCCAAATATTAGAAATTCCCATCATGTCACGAATTCAGCTATTAGGTTGTCCTATTGATCCCTTAAATATGGATCAAACCATTGATCGGATCGAGCAATATATAAAAGAGAAAAAACCTCGTCAACACGTAGTTGTGAATGTAGCAAAGATCGTTCAAATGAAAAATAATCCCAAGCTAAGGAAAATTATTGCGTCTTGTGACCTGATCAATGCTGACGGCTTACCGATAGTTTGGACTTCAAAGCTATTAGGCAATCCCCTCCCATCTCGAGTGGCTGGGGTAGACCTCTTTCAGAGTTTAATAAACCTCTGTGCCGCAAAAAACTATCGACCTTTTTTTTTAGGGGCAAGGGAATGGGTGGTAAAAAAGGTGGTCGAGGAGTTTGAGGACAAATACCCAACCCTGGATGTTGCTGGCTATCAAAATGGTTATTTCGTTAAAGAAGAAGAATCTAAAATCGCAGAAATGATCCGTTGCAGCAAGACAGACATGCTCTTTGTCGGATTTTCATCGCCTATGAAAGAAAACTTCTTAAACCGCTGGATTCACACGATGCAGGTTCCATTTAGTATGGGTGTTGGGGGTAGTTTTGATATTATTGCCGGAAGAACAAAGAGGGCTCCGGTTTGGATGCAGCAAAGCGGCCTGGAATGGTTTTATAGGATCCTACAGGAACCGCGAAGGATGTGGAAGCGGTATGCAAAGACAAATCCGGTGTTTGTTTGGATGGTTTTTAAAGAGTATCTCAAACTGAGAAAAGATAGATTAACCGCAGACACACGCTGACAGTCGCTGACTTTTTGTTCGGCCGACCCCAGTAAAATAAGCTAGGCATTTAACGGGGCGGGCCTAGCCGAATAAATTCAATCGCTTCGTGAAATACGTCGTTGCCATATAGAAACCTATTGCCTGCTGTGGTCTGCGGTAAAAATAAAATCAAATTGAAAGATAATATGAAAATAATTTTAGTGGCAGGTGCTCGGCCAAACTTCATGAAGATCGCCCCAATCATTGGATCGCTAAGGGCAAAGCGCATGGAGCATGGAGCAAAACATCTGACGTGGAAAATTGTCCATACCGGTCAACATTATGACTATGAAATGTCTCAAGCCTTTTTTGATGACCTAGAAATTCCTGCGCCCAACTTTTTTCTTAACGCTGGTTCCGCCTCTCATGCAGTACAGACAGCCAAAATCATGGTTGAATTCGAGAAGATTTGTTTGGCTGAAAAACCGGATATTGTGATCGTGGTTGGCGACGTTAACTCAACTTTAGCCTGCAGTATCGTGGCCAAAAAGCTTATGATTAAAGTAGGGCACGTGGAGGCCGGGCTCAGGAGTTTTGATTACACCATGCCCGAAGAGATCAACCGGATAGTGACTGACTCAATTGCAGATTTTTATTTTGTCACGGAAAAGAGTGCCATCAAAAATCTTCTGAAGGAAGGCAAGCCTGAGGATAAAATCCATTTTGTTGGTAACGTGATGATAGACAATTTGTTTTACCAGCTAAAATGTTTGGATAACGAAAGCCAATCCAATTTTTCGACTTATAAGCTAAAAAAGGAATCGAAAGATTATATTTTTCTCACGCTTCATCGACCTTCAAATGTAGATGAGAAGAAAACACTTTTGGAAATAATTGAAGCCTTGAATGAAATTAGCATTGAAACACCAATAATATTTCCTGTTCACCCCCGGACCAGAAAGATGTTAGGTGCTTTTGGGATTAAATTAAATGAACATATAAAGCTATTTGAACCCTTAGGGTTTAAAGAATCGCTATTTCTCTGGAAAGATGCGGTAATGGTCATGACTGATAGTGGTGGTTTGCAGGAAGAAACGACCGCTTTGGGGGTTCCATGCATAACTCTCAGGGAGAACACTGAGCGTCCGATTACTCTTGAAATTGGGACAAACATGTTGGCTGGTAATAAGAAAGCAGATATTCTCAAATGTTATCGACAGATAATAGAGAAAGGAAAGCAGGAAGCAAATATTCCACCGAAATGGGATGGAAAGGCCGCTGAGAGGATTGTTGATATTTTAACAAAGAATTGAGGGATTCGATAATTAGTCTCCAATTTTGAGAAATAGTTCGGGTAATGAAATTCTTCAAGAGACTATTCTTTATAATCCATATTCCGGAAAATTTTTAAAAAACCGTTTAATTCAATAAGTTAACTAACTCATTTTATGGGCTACACTATTTCATATGTGAATAAACCGGAGTAAACTTGAGAACTTTATGAGGAATAATACCACTCAATATCTCTTTTTGTTTTGGAGAAAGAGGGATGATATCTTTTTTTCTGATTCCCGATAATGCGTCAAAAAAGGTTAATACCTGAATTTTGCACGTAAATCACCTCTGTGAACTATGTGCGGCAGTTTTTCGTTATGCCGCCATCATATTCGCATCACTGAACTGGTCAACAAATACTTCCAGAAGTACTACTTTTTATCAGAAACTCATTTATTTCACCCACGATAATTATCTGATATTTCGTTTAAATATTTCCGTGCAAGGAATTTCTTGCACGGATTAAAGAACTACGAAACGGTATGGCCAACCACTACCTTCTTCTCACGGTCTCGCTTTCTGTCTCGCTTTCTGTCTCGCTTTGTCTAAAAATTTTAGGAAGTGTAACATCCCCGGCGTTCTATCATCATGGATGGAATATTTGACCTTATCCACATTAGAATCTATAACGACTTTGGCGGCTAGGTATAAAAGCTTCAAACGAGCAATCCTTAATGTATTGTCCACAATACCTTTTAATCCGTGAGGGCTGCTGTTGGTCGTATCTATCTGATCTGTTTTCATGCTATTATTTGCCATAATTTTCAAATAACGCCAAATATTATAGGCCAGCATCACAATTTGAAAAAAGGCAAAGTTGTTCTTAAATTTGCCCGAAGGGATTGCATCCAGACCCTCACGTTTAGCTTCTCCAACCAAATTTTCTACATCTGCCCGTTTGTCATACTCTTTAATGATCTCATGTGGCTTTCTGCCTATATTTGTACAAAATATGCGATACTTATATCGATCATCCTCAAATAACTTGCACTGTATCATTTTTCCAGCCGGCACAGTTTCTTTCTTGGAAATTCTCATTACCACAAAACGACAAGCTTTACCCCAGCCTGTGGGTGTGTATATAGTAACATTTCAATAAGTTATGGTAGTATATAAAAAAAGTGGAAATAAATCTAGATTTTTATTTTTATATGTCGTATACACTTATTCATGGGAGCGAAGTTAAGTGTACCGGAATTTTCTGAAGAAATTACGCCTGAATTCAATAAGCGATTACACGAAATTATTCAGGATCAAGCTGCAATTATTCAAAAGCAAGCCGAAGAGATACAGTATTTAAAAGATGAAATTGCCCGGCTAAAGAACCATCCTCCCAGGCCGAAGATTCGGCCCAGCAGGTTAGAAGAAAAGAAGAAAAACAAATCAAAATCAGTTAAGGGCAAAAGGCCCGGATCAAAGAAACGGAGCAAAACTACCAAAATAGAAATCCATAAAGTTAAACCTGTTGAGCCTGAATACATACCCGTTGGCTCTGAATTTAGATATTACCGGGATTTTGTGGTTCAGGACATTAAGCTTGAACCATACAACACACGCTTCCGCCTTAAGGTTTATGAAACCCCTGACGGTCGCTATATTGTCGGACAACTGCCGGCACATTTAAACGGAAAACATTTTGGTTCTAAGCTGATAAGATTTATTCTCTATCAATATTACCATTGTCACGTTACCCAGCCGCTGTTGCAGGAACAGTTAGATGAGTTTGGCATCGATATTTCCACCGGACATCTCAACAATATATTGATTGAAAACAAAGCGCTGTTTCATAAGGAAAAAGATCGTATTTTAACTGTCGGTCTTGAGGTGTCCTCCTATATCAATGTAGATGATACCGGAGCCCGACATAAAGGTCAAAACGGTTACTGCACCCACATTGGCAATAAATTATTTTCCTGGTTTCAAAGCACCGAAAGCAAAAGCCGTATCAATTTTTTGAAACTGCTACGCGCCGGCCATTCAGATTACTGCATCAACATGGATGCCATCGCTTATATGCAATCCAATAAAATGCCTCTATACGTGCTAAAACCAATTATCGCAAATTTACAGACGGTATTGACCAATGATATGCAATGGGATGATTTTTTAGCCCAAAATGGCGTTGTAAAAGATCGACATGTACAAATTGCAGCAGAAGGCGCACTGATAGGCAGTATTGTAGAACATGGTATTTCACGAAAATTGGTTATCCTCAGTGATGATGCTGGTCAGTTTAATGTACTTTTGCATGCACTTTGTTGGATTCATGCTGAAAGATCAATTAATAAAGTGATTCCGTTCACCGATCAGGCCAAAAAAGATCTTAATACGGTACGGGGTCAAATATGGCGGTTGTATAAAGGGCTAAAACAATACAAGAAAAATCCCAATTCCAAAGATAAAAAACGATTGGAAGCCCTATTTGACAAAATCTTTACCAAAAAAACACACAGCGCCACTTTAACTGTTGCCCTTAAACGACTCTACCTCAATAAAGCTGAGTTGCTTTTGGTTTTAGAGCGTCCAGATATTCCTTTGCATAATAACATTTCTGAAAACGCTATTCGTGAGTATGTTAAAAAACGCAAAATCAGTGGCAGTACACGTAGTGAATTAGGTCGCCAGTGCCGTGATACATTTACAAGCCTTAAAAAAACCTGTCGAAAATTGGATGTATCTTTTTGGCAATATCTCAAAGATCGAATTGAAAGAAAAAAGCTTATCCCTAATTTGGCCGATCTCGTTAAACAACAAACATTAAATCCAGGATAATACTTTTTCTCTTTTTTTTTAAAAATGAATACTCATTAGATGCTAAAGGGATAATTCGGGGTGATAAACGCCCCTTTCTTTACTACCATTGGTTATTGAGATGTTACTGTATATACAGCTATTATATTGGATATTCTTGCGTTTCCATGGCTGGTACCATGTCTGTGGGTCAAAGGGCGGCTTGCAACCTTTATTACCGATGATAAATTCGTAACCGGCTTTTAATAAGGCGTCAACACTTTCCCAGCTTAAAAATTCGCCATCTGCACGCAGTAAAACCTCCTGGACGCAGCCGGGAATATGCGCTTGGATTTTAGCTACAAAAACAGCTGCCCCTTTGCCACTAACCGTATCTCCCTTGCGCAGCTTACCCATAAGATATTCCCTGGTTTCATAAATAAAACACAAAATGGGACGATAGCCCTTTTTACCCCGGTTCTTCGTATTATGGCCCTTACGACCGCCTTGCTGATTCCCATACAGAGTTTCAACCGTTGTATCCACATCAATTACGAATTTTAAAATAACAAAGCCCGCACTGTTGCCAAACACGTTCTCGCAATTTGCTCATTAGATTCAGCAATGAGTTGGCCTGGTTTACCCCTAAACTGTCTACATAGCGCCAAAAAGTGCTGGCTACTGGCAATTGAGTTAATCGAAAAATTCCGCAAAGCATGGCATCCAATCGAACACAGGTAAAATGCCATATGCGGTTAAAGCCGATAAACAGTAGCATTAAAATGCCGATCATCATAGAATAATGGCCCAGCTTGGGCTTGCGGCGGGGGGATTGATAAGTGAAGTCAAAAATTTCTTCAAATTTGACCAAATCGAAAAATTCCACCAATGCCAAAAGTCCGCTAAATGGGCTTAGCTGCTCAGAACAAGTCTCAACTGGCGTTGAAGCATTGATTTTTCTGGCCTTAGCGGTGTTCTTCTTAAACTCTTTACACATGCGCTTTTTCTTGCTATACTTTTTTCGTTGTTTTACCATCTGGGTACCTCCTGTTTTATGGATTGTTTTTGTCGACATCCCATTATAACAGGATTCCCAGATGGTTTCTCTATTTTTTACCTCATTATGTGCAAAATTCAGGCAATAAGTCAGTCGATTAGCCACTTATTTTGTTGGACATGGGGCAGAGATAATTTTTATGGCGATATAGTGGGTGAAGCCTATCCGGATGAAGGATTTTGCGTGGGATTAAGTAGGCAAAGCTGGTGTGATTTTGGGGTAAGGAAACAGTTGTTCCTGGGGGGAATAAATTTTGAACAAGAAAAATAAGGTGGGACCAGGAAAGTTGTTCCAACTGGATCAGGTTCATGATGGATTTTGATATGGAAGGCCTCCGGCTCGTAGGGTTTAAAGCTCGGAGAGACGACAGCAAAAAATTTATCCTGTTAAATAGGGCTCTCTCCGAGGCCGCTTCCAGCCCGTAGGGCTTACAGGCCGGAGGGTAGGATCGCCTTTACGAGTCGAAGGCCCTCTGTAAAATTCAACTGGGATTTACCCCGTTAAATTTTTTTCAATACAGAATGTTGAACACCTTGTGATGGATAGTTGATCTCAAATTCAGATTAGACAGACATAATTTCATTTAACCGGAGTGATAAAAATATCTGCAGGGAGAATTTGACAGGAAAATTGGTCAAAAAATGGGCCTGCCCCGTTTAATTCGTCAGACTATTTAGCTGGGGTTGAAAATCGCCGCGATTTTAGCCCGTTGGACTTATTAAATTACCTCAGGTTATGACAAAGTGAAATCTCTTAAATATGGGCTTCTGGTGGCTTCTTGGGGGGTATGGCTGGGGGGGTAAAAGAAATAAACCGTATTAGCAGGATAATCAATACTCCGTGGTCTTCGGATGGACCATGCTGAACGTTTCCGTTCTTATTATTGGGTGTAGTTGCCGCATAATTGGGAATAGTTATGGTGCCACTGTAAAAATCATGCTGTTTACCGATTGTATTATTATTTAATTGTCATAAATAGTGTGAGAAATATTGGAAAATATAATTGTACGGTAGTTTCCGGTTAACTTTCGAAAAATTTCAATTATTCTGTTTCCGCTTACAAGGAAAATATTGTGGCGGGGGTAAAGGTTAATATAGGAAGAGGTGAAGAAGTTGAATATCCTTGGCATATCCTGCTTCTACCATGACAGCGCCGCAAGCTTACTTCAAGATGGTGAGATCATTGCCGCTGCCCAGGAAGAGCGGTTCACGCGGAAAAAGCATGCCCCACGATTTCCAAAAAATGCGATTGAATACTGCCTGGACGAGGCAGAAATTGAAGCAAGTGCGCTCGGTTATGTGGTTTTTTATGACAAGCCCATTTTAACTTTTGAACGGCTGTTGATGAGTTATTTGACAGTGGCTCCCAAAGGGCTGCGCTCCTGGCTCGAAGCCATGCCGTTGTGGCTGGGGAAAAAGCTTCACCTGTCCAAAATTGTCCGCAAGGAAATCGGTTATGAAGGGGAGGTCCTATTTACCGAACATCACGAGGCGCACGCGGCTTCAGCCTTTTATCCATCGCCTTTTGAGCAGGCGGCCATTTTAACCATGGACGGGGTAGGGGAGTGGGCCACAGCTATCTATGGATTTGGAAAGGGAAAAGAAATCAATCTAAAAAAAGAACTTCATTTCCCCGATTCCTTGGGGCTGCTTTATTCAGCCTTTACCTACTTTACCGGCTTTAAAGTCAATTCGGGTGAATACAAGCTCATGGGGCTGGCCCCTTATGGAGAACCTAAATACAAAGATATCATCTTAAAGGAGCTTATTGATGTTAAAGATGACGGGTCGCTGCGGCTGAACCTTTTGTATTTTGATTTCCTCGGTGGGCTACGCATGACCAACCAGCGCTTTGCTACCCTTTTTGACGGTCCGGCCCGAAAACCGGAAACTCAAATCACCCAGCGGGAAATGGATATTGCCGCCAGCATTCAGGCGGTTACTGAAGAAGTCGTTATGAAGATGGTCGCGCATGTCCATAAAGAGACAAAACAGAAATATCTTTGTCTGGCCGGTGGGGTCGCATTAAACTGTGTGGCCAATGGATGCATTCTGAGAGACGGCCCTTTTGAGGATATCTGGATACAGCCGGCGGCAGGCGATGCCGGAGGGGCGTTGGGTGCGGCCCTTTCAGTATGGCACCGTTTTTTAGAAAATGAAAGGAATGTTAAGCCGGGCAGAGACGGCCAGCAGGGATCTTACCTGGGGCCTGCATTTTCAAATGGGAGAATAAAGGCATTTTTAAACGAAAATAATTATCCTTTTCAGGCGCTTAACCCAACTGAAAGAGCTCGGATTATCGCCGAAAAGATTGCTGCCGGAAAAATTGTGGGATACCTGGCAGGACGGATGGAATTTGGCCCCAGGGCGTTAGGGGCCAGAAGCATATTGGGGGATCCGAGAAAGATGGAAACCCAGAGTGTGATGAACTTAAAGATAAAATATCGGGAATCCTTCAGACCCTTTGCCCCGACGGTTTTAGAGGAAAAGGCTTCCGAATATTTTGAGATAGACCGGCCAAGCCCCTATATGCTTTTAGTTGCGAAAGTTCAGGAAAAGCGGCGGCTGCCCCAATCGCCTGATAAAGGCCAGGGGATATTGGAGCTTCTTAAGGTTAAAAGAAGCGATATCCCGGCAGTGACCCATCTGGACTACTCGGCCAGGATTCAGACGGTCAATAGGGAAGTAAAACCGGATTATCATGAAGTGATGTCCGAGTTTGAAAAGTTAACCGATTGTGCGGTTGTGGTGAACACCAGTTTTAATGTGCGCGGTGAACCCATTGTTTGCACGCCGGAAGATGCCTATCTATGTTTTATGCGAACCGAGATGGATGTTTTGGTGCTGGAAGATTTTTTGCTTTTAAAAGAAGGACAGCCCGAGTGGGAAGAGGCCAAGGAATGGCGAAAGGATCTTATCCTTGACTGATAACAAGCAGGTACGAAAATTTGGTTGCGTTGCTTTTATTTTTTTTGGTATTCTTTTTGCGCTGGGCGTGTGGCGGCAAAAGCCGGTTCCAACTTATCTTTTTGGGCTTCTTTTTTTGATCGGTTTCGGTTTTATCCTGTTGCCGGCCGTGTTAACGCCGCTATATGAAGGTTGGATAAAAGTTTCACACAAAATCGGCCTGATCATTACCGCCATCATGCTGGCGCTGGCCTATTATTTGGTGATGACTCCTTTTGCGTGGGCAAAACGGATCTTTGGCGGACGCCCGCTCCCAACCCAACCGGACATAAATTTAACCTCTTATTGGGTTGATCGTTCAGAGCCGGCCCAATCCAAAGAGCGGTTTTTAAAAAGATACTAAGGAGATGAAATGGCAAATCAATCCCTTATCGGTGAATTCTGGGAGTTTTTGAAAATTAGAAAGCGCTATTGGCTGCTTCCCATTGTCATCATGTTATATCTGATGGGGCTGTTGATCGTTTTTACCGAAGGGAGCGCGGTCGCGCCTTTTATCTATGCACTTTTTTAATTGACCACAACAGCGAGCGCATTCTCCTTCTCAAATAGAGAGCGGGCTTTGACCTCATCCTTTATCATGAAAGTACGCATCAACCGGATGAACCAATATTAAAAGAAACGCCAACTTCTTATACAGAAAGAATCAGACTGCCTTTACAGTTTTATGCAGACTGTATAATCATTGTTGAACTAAGCGCTTCGCGCAGTCATAACGCTCCGATAAAACCGGAGGCTTGATAGCTGTGAGCAGCCTCAAAGGCTGCCATTGAGGTTACAGCTTAAAAATTGCCATCATCTTCATCGTCGTCGTCTTTGTCACGGTCGGTCTGATTCTTGATATACTTTTTCACTTCCTCCAATTCGAAACCTATGGTGGAAACCGCATATCCACGAGCCCATAACTTTTCACCATTAAAATTTCTTTTCTTTCCACCAAATTGTCGTGCAACTGCAATTGCGCTTTTTCCCTTTATATAACCGATTATCTGCGCAACCGAATGCTTTGGAGGAATCGATTTACACATGTGAACATGGTCGTTCATCATATGCCCTTCAAGAATCTTACTGTCCTTCTGCCTTGACAATTCATGAAATACTGTGTATTTAATTTAATTTAAAATCCAAATGAAACGAACGGCTTAGTTCAACCGGAATTATGTTTTGGCTTCGCAAAACATCAATTCTTTATTCGTTCGGCCTATAGAAATAACGATTTTTAATTTGAGCTGTATACTTTATGTTTATGAAGATCACCTGGAAAACGATTATTTTCACCTTTATTACTTTTTCTTTGGTTCTGGTTTTCCTTGAGTTCAGTCTCATATTTACATCATTTCTATCACCGAGAATCAACCAAGTGCTAATTGGTGTCTCTCCCACCGTTCCTGACGATCGCCTTGGACACCGACCTAATCCTGAATTACCTGGTCATGATAGTAAAGGGTTCCGCAACGTGTCCGTTCCAAAAGAGGTAAAAATAGTTGCTCTCGGAGATTCGCAAACATATGGTACAGGTGTTGAGCCAAAGGATGCGTGGCCCAGACAATTAGAATATTTGATGAAAAAATCAGTCTATAGCATGGCATACGGAGGTTATGGTCCTACTGACAGCCTTATTTTATGGGAAGAAGCCGCAAGTTTAAATCCGGATATCTATATCGAGGCATTTTACTCGGGCAACGATTTATTTGACTCATTTGATATAGTATACAATCGAGGACAACTGCCAGAATTGAAGACTGTTAATAAGAATATTGAAATAATTGTAAAAAAGGCGGAGTCCGAAGAACCTATTGCGCAGAGTGTTTCTCGAATGTATAGAATGGGGAGAGGTAAAGAATTAAAATCGAAGCCGGGTATATTTCAAGTGCGGAGATTTCTATCGAATAATTCAAAATTGTATGGGCTGTTACGGCGTGCTAAGAACGAGTTGCTTCGTCGCCTCTCTGCAACAAAAACGGAAAGCGAATGGGAGCGTGCAAAGAAATTTGCTAAAGAGAACTCAGACTATTGTCAGATTTTCGCGAATGATCAGTTTAAAACGATTTTTACTCCCGAATATCGCCTTTCTGCCCTTAATTTGAGAGATAGCAGAATCTCTGAAGGACACCGAATTTCACTTGAAGCCATAAGATCTATGAGTGAGCGTGCCGCTAAAGATAACAAACAGTTCCTTGTTGTCTTGATTCCAACGAAAGAGTTAGTATTTAAAAATTTTGTTAAAGAGCTCTCTTCAACTTACATTGACCTTATTCAAAATGAGGTGAAAATGTGGAAGACGACAAAGGAGTTTCTGAAAAACCGAGATATCGAATTTGTAGATGCGCTGCCTTCCCTTCGAGAACAGCTTACCATCGGCATACAGCCTTACCAAGTGTCTCATGATGGGCATCCTAATAAACACGGACATAAATCTATTGCCAGGCTTGTTTACACAAAACTCAAGACTAGACAATAAGCTATAAGTGGCCCAACACTTATAAGGCCTCCTAATGTCAAGAGTAAAGTTATCCATTAACGAAAAATGTTTTTTCTTTTTCGCACAACATGTCAACGAACCCAATTGCTGTTGACTGCGATTCCAACTTCATTTCAAAGCGGGTGCCGGGAATTAGATCCTGCACCAAACACTTATTGAGGTTCTGCCACCTATAGGAACCCTGACTTATGTTATATTACAGGAGAACATCATGGGTTCCAGGCGACTGCAAGAAGATTAAATCTTTATGCGACCTAGAAATGTTATCGTACCCTCATGCCGTCCCAATCAAAGGTCTGGTTGATGAAATCATCTCCAGTTAGTTTCGGGCTTGGGTGAGGAGCAGAACCATGCCAGCGAGTCAAGAGGCTCATTGGAAATGGGGGACAAATTGTACAAAATGGTTTATGGAAAATAGAAAGAAAGAACAGGTTGGGGATGGATAGGATAGATAAAAAGAAAAGAGGGATAAACAGCAGGGACAAAGTAAGGGGGCTGATATGCCGCGAGGGCCAAGGCTGGATGCCTGCCCGCCTCGCCTGAGCTCGCGAAGGCGGGCAGGCTCCCGGGACATTGCATCATGTAATTGTCCGGGGTATTGAAAGGCGCAAGATTGTTGATAACGATACTTGGCAGCGGAGAGTTTGTAGCAGAGGTGATCAAGCATGCCGAAGAAAAGGTAAAATATCAGTTGCCCGCCATCAAGTTGTAAAAAAGAATCAAGGAAGAGATAGACATACAGTGCAAAAATGAAAAGGTACCGGTTACCATGCTTCAACCCGGCAGTCGCCTCTCCCCTTTGCCGAAACTGAGAAGAGCAATCGCATTGAAACTGATCAATGAATATGGCGTGTCGTTAGCTGAAACAGCCAGACGGTTGGGCATCCCGACATCCGGTGTCGCGCAGAGATTGAGGCGGGGTGAGGGTGTGTAAGTTTGTACAATTTGTCAACAACGTTCCCTTTCAAGGTCGGCATGGGAAGAACGTTTGAGTGTTTGACTTAATTATTCTTGGCAGCATAGGAGAATTTTTAAAGGTATTTTTTCATCGATTGAAGATATTAACAATCTCAGATCGGTAAGGGTTTGTAGTGCCAGCAAATGGGCTTCGTCGACAATAAAAAGCGTACATTTATCATTTTGATTGATGCATTCAAGAATCTGCAACAGCATCCTGTCCTTTCCCATCTGTGGTTTTTCACTGAGTTTTGCGACAATAAGTCTTAGAAAGGCGTTGGCATTTAATGGCGTGAGATGCAGATAGAGCGGATTGTATCGGTACCAGTATCTGCACAAAATAGAGTTCTGAGGAGATTTAATAAGTCAGTCGATCAGCCACTCATTTTGCGGATGCGGGGCAAAAATAGTTTTCGTGGCGATATGGTAAAGCCTTTGGGGTGAAAGATTTTAGGTGGGATTAAGTAGGCAAAGATGGGGTGATTTTGGGGTAAGGAAACAGTTGTCCCTGGGAATAAATTTTGAACAAGATAATCGAGGTGGGACCAGGAAAGTTATTCCAACTGGATCAGTTTGGTGATGGATTTTGATACAGAGGGAGGTTTCAGCTTTTCTCTAATGTTGGGATCATTTGTTCGATGAAGTTTTCTGAATAAGTTGGCCTCCGGCTCGTAGAGAGCCTACGCCCCGCCTATGAGAAAGTATGTCAAGAGAAAAAACCTCTCCATTAGAAAAAAATCCCTTTTTTTCTTGCTTACGGTCTCCGACCTTCGGCCTATCCAATGCATTGTTTTGAAACCCTATCCTTTGAATTTTAACGGGTCTTGCTTTAT
>DRHF01000019.1 GCA_011049715.1 Desulfobacterales bacterium | reverse complement strand
TGTTAGCACCGGCGTGAAAATGTCATAATTTAACCGGTTTGAAAATGTTTGACAAAAAGTTAGGCCGGCCGGATTTTTTTGCCGGCTGGCCTAACTTGATCTATTCTTTTTTCACTTCTCTCATCCGATAGCTTTTACCTTCAATAACGACGGCTTCAGCATGGTGCAACAGGCGATCAAGCAGAGCAGACGTAAGCGTGCTGTCGTTGTTAAAGATCTGCGGCCAGTCTTTAAATACTCTGTTTGTTGTAATGATAATGGACCCTCGTTCATACCGCTGGCTGATAATCTGGAAGAGCAAATCAGCTCCATTCTTATCAATGGGCAAATACCCCAATTCATCTATAAGAAGCACAGAGGGCTTAAGATATTTTTTCAATTCTTGTTTTAGAAGACCGGCATGCTGGGCGGCTATCAGGTTATTGATGGTATCGATGGCTGATGTAAACAACACTGTGTGGTTCTTCAGGCATGCCTGGTATCCCAAAGCTGAGGCTACGTGGGTCTTCCCAACACCAACCGAACCGATAAGAATCACGTTGCTTTTCTCTTCAATAAACTTCAGGCGGAACAGGTTTTTAATCTGAGCCTGGTTTATTTTTTGCGGCCAGGACCAGTTAAACTGATCCAATGTTTTGATTACCGGGAACCTGGCCATCTTGATCAGGCGCTGGATCATCCTGTCCCTGCGCAAATTTGATTCCTGCTTTATCAACTCGGATAAATATTGAATATGGTCCCATTGTTTATGGGCTGCCGTTTTCCCAACAGCTTCATAGTTTTCACGGATATAAGGAAGCTTCAGGTATGACAGGTGAGCGGCTATTTCATTCATTTTTTATCTCCTATATTGTAAATCGACAGATCAGGCTTTTGGATGGTTAAATCCAGTAAATCACTACTGCGGGTCAAATGAAGCACACCGGGTTCGTTATCAGGGCGGGACCGCTGTTCCAACAGATTGGCTATATAATCGCAGGAAAAGGCTGCAAAAGAAAATGCATCTTCAATTGCCAGGGCAACCTGTTCTTTTGGGTAGATTTCGGCCAGGGCAACGATTTGGCGGATATGATGGAACGGATTCATACGGCGCTGCTTCAACTGCCGGTAATATTCCTGGGCTTTGTCGGATAGAGTTAAAAACCTCATGAATATCTTTTGATCCCGTGCTTTTTTTCTTTGCGCCAAAAGCACCTTCGGATGATCCGGATGTTCAAAGTCCCTGCGGCGGTCATAGCTTCTGACATGGCGGGCAACCAGTTTGTTCTCATGATAAAAACAAAGCCGGTCAGGATACATCTTTACCGTCAATCCCACACCCGCCAGTTGGGCGGGCACACTGTAACGATTGGTATCAATGGTAACCCTGAACTGCCTTGACGCCCGGGCTTGTTTAACTACACCAATATCATACGGCTCAACCGGAAAGGGTTGCAGGCTCGGTTTTTCCTCATAGAACATATCAACGGGCTTTTTGCCTGTTTCTCCATGGTTCCTGACATTGGCAATCGCGTCCAGCCAATTTTGTGCCACAGGTTTCATGATCTTAAAATCAGGGATGCCCAGACCGTTTAAAAGGTTCCTTTTGACATAGCCCACACCATTTTCTACCTGGCCTTTTTCATTGCCCTTGCCTGCATTGCAAGGAACGATCATAAACCCGTAATATTCCGCAAAATCAAGATACCGGGGGTTAAATACCGGTGCTTTCCCAATGGTTCTTTTCAATACAGCTGATTTAAGGTTATCCACCATTATTTTCTGGGGAACTGATCCGAAGAAATGAAAGGCCTTCTGATGGCACCCTAAAAAATGCTCCATGGTCTGGGAGACGGTGAACTCAATATACATCATACGGCTATGGCATAACACCATTACAAAAAAACTTAACCTGCGAGTGGTCGATCCCACACGTACGGTCCCATACGATCCCCAGTCCACCTGGGCACACTCACCCGGCGCAAAGACCAGTTTTAAGAATGGTTTTGTTTTGGGTGGCCTGATTTTACGAACATAATCGGTTAAAATAGTGATGCCGCCATTAAAACCATTCTCCCGTATTATTTGAAAAACCTGTCTTCCGCTATACGGATGTTTCTCAAGCATCCGGATAATATCATTTTTATAAGGATCAAGCTTGCTTGCCCGTGTGGCTGTTCTTCTGGGCAGATATCGTTTTTCATTGGCCCATCGTGCAACTGTCCGTTGGTCCAGGCCAAGTTCATTTGAGATCTGGCTGATATTCAAGCCATCTCTTGTAAAATAATTTCTGATCCGTACATAGGTTTCATAATCGATCATTTTTCACCTCCCATAGCCAGGATATCTCCAAGGCTCATGAATGATCCGGTGCGGTCAGGGGCCTGCGGTTCAAGGCTAAGAACCTGGTAGACTGGTTTTTGCCAGGCGATCAGGCTGTTTTTGATCAATCCGGATCTTGCCTTGTTCAGAACATGCTGATCCATGGAAAGCCTGACCATTATAGATTGATCGCCATAAAAACTTAAGCCCTTGTCATCAGATACGCATGCCAAAAACAAATACAAAGCGGCCTGGGCATGGCTGCACAACTCAATATGCCGATCTCGTACCAACCGGTGATCGATCCAGCTGAAGCTTTGGGGGACCTTGCGGACCCGTTTGTTTAAAATAGGTTTTTTTACAATCACTTTTTCCTCCTTTGGTTTTGGGGTTAAGACATAAAATGTCCTGCCCTGATTGTTGCATACGAAGGAGGGTTGAAGCGATGTCATCTTGTAACGCAGAACCGATAAAATTGGAGATTAATCCTATAATTACAGGAGGTTGTGCCCCTAAGAGCTCTTGTAACGCATAGTTTGTAACTTGACCTTTATCTCTAATATTTTCAGCGGGTTGAGCCATTAAGGAATCTTGTAACGCAACCGACTTTTTTGAGCGCTTCCAATAGCCTTTATTTTTCTTTCTCCATTCCTGGACGCGTTTGACATTATCCGGCCCCGTAAAGTAATCCGAATTTTCCGGTTTGGTCAGCCACTTTTTCTGGCTGGCAGCCTTGCTTGCCTTTCGGCATTCGGCTTTAAAACAAAATTCTTGCCTGTCTCGATTTCGAGGGTCCGGTACAAATAAGCATCTGCAATTACGGCATTTTATCTTCTTTATCATTCTCATCCGCAGTCTACCTCCAAATGAGATCGACTATTTATGAATGAGATTGTTATGGGAAGAAAATATTTTGCCTAAGGGAAGAAAATTGAAGAAAATGGATTTAAAAATTATTGTTTTTGAAGAAAAAACAAAGAAAAAGATTAGGCATTTTTATCCCGGCGGATTTAATGCATTTTCAGGTCGGCCATGACACCTCTTTCATAGACAAGCTCTGAGTCTTTTAAAATCGATAGATGGGATAGTAGTTCCTGTTCCGGGGTATCCATCACCCTGTTGATTAAAACGTGGCTGAACTCCCTTCCAACCACTGAGCCTGTCTGAAGGACACCCTTCGCTTCCTCAGGTAGGGAGTCAATTCGGGCCATAATGACATCCTGGACCGTGGAAGGGATAATCACATCCTTGATGTTTTTTGCTAAATGGTATCTGTTTTCCTTTTTTTCGATTATCTTTAGCTCAGTCAAAGACTTTATGAACTCCTCTATGAAAAAGGGAACCCCCTCTGTTTTCTCCAGGATCAACTCCTCTAGATCTCTGTCCACCTCTTCTGTGCCCAATCGATGCGCCATCATTGCAAGGCTTTCCCGATTGGAAAGCCGATTTAAGTTCACTTGGCTATGATAGGACCTTGCGCCCCACGTGTGCACAAACTCTGGCCTGTACGTAAATATTAAAAATATCCTTGCTCCCGATATAACGTCTAAGAGACTTTCTAAACGATCCTCAGAACTCTTATCAATCCAGTGAAGATCCTCAATAGCCATAATCACGGGCCGTATCTCTGAAGCCTTAATGGCGTTTCGATTTAAGGCTTCGATTATCCGATCCTTTCTTGCCTCTGGGGTCAGAGAGACCGTATCGACACCACTGTCTTTGACCGATAAAAGTTCCAGAAGATAGGGAAGGGTCGAAGCCTCATCTGCTCCTAATATCTTCAAGCCTCGTTTAAGCTTTTCCCTGATCTCAACATCTCCATCACCCTCCGCGATATCAAAGTTTGACTTCAAGACATCTATGACCGGATGATATGCCACACCCCTGCTGTAAGAGAGGCATTTGCCTTCCAAAAAGGTTACATCCTCGTTGGCCACAGCCTTTCTGAACTCATATAAAAGTCTGGATTTACCCACCCCGGCCTCAGATACAATGGAAAAAGCTTGTCCTCGACCTGTTTTGGCATGCTCAAAACCATCCAGCAGAAGCTCAAGTGCTCTTTCTCTTCCAACAAATGGGGTTAAACCCCGCTCGGCGCTTACATCAAACCGTGTCCTTCGGCTGCTGGGGGCAATGACACGAAAAACATTGACAGGCTCTCCTTTGCCTTTGACCTCTCTTTTTCCTAAAGCCTCAAACCTGAAAAATCCTTCAGTTAGCTTAAAGGTATCATTGGATACATAGGTTGCTCCAGGCTCTGCCAACCCTTCCATCCTAGAAGCAAGATTCACTGTGTCTCCCACTGCCTTGAACTCAACGCGGAGATCGTTTCCCAGGGTTCCAACTACCACCGGTCCGGTATGAATGCCGATCCGCATTTTAAGAGGCGGGAGATTTTCTTTCTCCTGCTTCATTCTGTCGTTGAATCGAGACATTTCCCTGTGAATGGCATAGCCTGAGCGGATCGCTCGTTGAGGTGCATCCTCCAGGGCAATCGGCGCACCGAAAAGAGCCATAATCCCATCACCTGTCATCTCATTGACCGTACCTTCATAATCATGCACCTTGTGGATTAGAATCTCATAAACCTGATCCATGATAGTGTATGCTTCTTCCGGGCCGAGTTTCTCTGAGAGTTGGGTAAATCCCTCCATGTCGCAGAACATCACCGTGACCTGCTTCCGCTCACCTTCGATTCTATCTCTTTGCGCTAAAATTTTCTCAGTAATGCCCTTCGGAAGGTATTTTTGAATTTTTTCAAGCTTCTCATCGAGTGAAAGGTCTTTGAGGGTTGGCTCTGAGGGAATTGTCAGGTCGTGACCGCATCCATTACAAAATTTATTCCTTGGTGGATTTTCAAAGCCACATTGAGAGCAAACTATTGAAAGCTTTGCACCGCAACTACCACAGAACATAGCTTCATCAAGATTTTCAGACTTGCACTTCGGACATTTCATTTTTCTCCCCCGAAATTTTTTCTGATAGAAAATGTTGAGAGGAAAAACAAAAGAACTTTGGATGGTCAAACTGGAAATATCTTAATTATAGTTCAATGTCAATTATATGATATCTCAGGTTTTGAGAGGCTGGAAATTTTGAATGTATGTATGGAATATCAACACACAACAGGGGCCTGAGAAAGCTGGTTTTTATAGCAGAACTCAACCTAAGCCTCTAACGATGCAACCAGAATATATAGACATGAGAAATAGAACTCTACAGCCCTTTTAAAACCTCATCGGTTTTTGCAAGCCAATAATCCATCCCCATTTCTCGGAACATACTCTCGGCCTTTTTCAAGTTTTTCATGGCCTTATTTTGTTGGCCCGTATTGGTATAAATCTCTCCCAAGAAGTGATACCCCTGAGCGCAAAGAGGTTTTAATTGCAATTTGTTCAATATCTTGATACCTTGCAAAATACATTCTTCTGTCTTGTCATCTTGTGACTTTCTCGTTTTTCCAAATATCCTTCCCAATAGAATCCATATAAACCCTTCCGCCCATTTTTCGTGATTCTTTTGCGATAATTTCAAGGCTTCTTCGGCACAGGATTGAGCATTTTTTAAATCACCTGATTTCAAATGAACCATACCTAACAACCCATATTGCAAAGACAAGTGATATTGGAGTCCCGCATCGCTATGGATTTTAAGGCCCTTTTCCATATGTTTCCGAGCAGTTTCAAGTTCCCCCAATAGACAGTATCCCCACCCTAATCGGGACCAGGCCAGACCCAATAAAATAACAATTTGCCCTTCTTCACAGTATCTGATACAATTTTGTAAATGCTTTATTGCATTTTCTCCGTCGCCCTTAATATTTTGCAGCGTGCCGTAATCCAATTCTAATTGGCCTAAGCCAAATAAGTTTTTAATCTTGAGCGCAAAATCAATGCCCTTCTCAAGCAGGACTTTCCCTTCCTCAAAATTTCCCAATATCCCCATACTTCCCGCATATTTTGCATGAAGCTGGGAATATACATTACCAGGCCTTCCAAAGAATTCAGATTGTCTTTGAGTTTTATCCAGCAAAACAATGACTTTAGAAGCCATATCTATTATTTTAAAGCATTCACCTGTCCACCAGTAGAAGGTACATAGAAGCGCTCCAATTGGAGCGATTAATTCAATATTATTTGTTTTTTCTGCCTCCTTAAAGGAATCCTCTAAATATTGTAACCTTAGAAGAAGGTCCTCACCTTTGAGCGCATAATATAGACCAACTAGGACCTGGAAATGTGCAAGACTTTTTTCCTCCACTATCTCTTTTGATAGTCTCTCCCCTTCCTGAAGGATCTCGAGGGAACCTTCAGGGTAACCCAAGGAAAACATGGGGATCGTCGTTAAATAGAGAACCTCGATCTGTTCTCTTTTATTTTCCTCAGTCTCAGGCATATTGGTCAGCACATCGATCGCATCTTTATAAAAACGAAAGGCCTCCCAGTTGGAATAATTTCTATGGGCCTTGTTGCCGGATAACTTCAAATATTCGTAAGCTTTTTCAGGATTTTCGCTCTTGGAATAGTGATATGCCAGCATTTCATAGAATTCTTCCAACCGCTCCGAGTAGATCTGTTCGTTGGCTTGCCCTATATTCTCATGGATCTCCTTTCGTCTCTTGGTCAGCAGGCTGTTGTAAGCAACCTCCTGGGTGAGAATGTGCTTAAAGATGTATTCCAACTCCGGAAATAGTCTTTTTTCATAAATAAATTCCAACCCCTGAAGGTTGATGAGTTGGGATTTAAGCCCTTCCTTCATCCCTGTGATTGTATGTAAGATGCGAAAGGAAAAATCCCTCCCGATCACGGAAGCCACCTGCATGGTACGCTTAAGGTTTTCTTCCAACCGGTCTATGCGGGCTGAAATGATCCCCTGTATGGTATCGGGGACATCGATCTCCGACGCCTTTCGGCTAAGCACATACTGATGATCCTTCATTTGAATAGTGCCGTTTTCAAGCAGGCTGTGGGTGAATTCCTCCATAAAGAGGGGGTTTCCTCCGGTTCTGTTGAGAATAAGTTTTCTCAGTTCCGGAACCACATCACCCCCTTCGAGAATAGACTGCACCAGCTCGACGCTTGTCGGGGTGGAAAGCTGATCGACACCGATTTTAGTGTAATAGGATTTGCTTCCCCATAGATGGGTGTATTCCGGCCGGTAGAGCAGGATCAACAATATACGAGCATTTGGCAGCGACCCGATCAGATATTCTAAAAACTCTTCTGAGGTTTTATCGATCCAGTGAAGATCTTCCACCGCAAGGACCAGGGGCTTGTGCCGGCTTGTTCGGACAAAGAGGTCTCGAAGGGCTTCAAACGTTCTTTCTCTTTTTTGTTGAGGTTCGAGCTTCAAATAGGCTTCATCTTCGATCTTAAGAGACAAAAGGTCTTGAAAGGGTGAAAGTGCATTTTGCAATTTCTCATGCAATTGCAATACTTTTTCTTTCATGTTTTTCTTGATTACAATCTCCTGTTCCCCTTCTTTGATCTCAAAATACAATCGCAAGATATCCAGCACGGGCAGATAGGCCATTGTTCCGCCGTAATGCAGACAGCGGCCTTCTAGATAGGTCGTTTCATCATTGGAGAGCATATTTCTCACTTCCAATAGAATCCGGGATTTACCAACACCGGCCTCACCCACAATTCCCACCACTTGACCGGAACCGGATTTTGCTTTTTCAAATGCGGTATTCAGGATCTGCATCTCCTGTCCACGGCCCACAAATTTCGTAAGGCCCCTAACTGCTGCCGCTTCGATACGTGTTTCGACTTCAGAAGCCTTGATAAGTTCATAAGCCTCCTGTGGCTGTTCTTTTCCTTTTACTGAAACCTTACCGACAGTCTCAAACACAAAGAAATCCCGGGCTATTTTATAGGTGTAAGCCGAAACCATGACAGCACCGGATTCGGCCATGTTTTCCATGCGGGATGCAAGGTTGGTGGTGTCTCCAACGGCGGTGTAATCCATCTGTAGATCGTCACCGATAGCGCCCACGATTACAGGGCCGGAGTTAAGACCCACCCGCATCTTGAAATCTAATCCATGGTCCTTCTCGATTTTTTGCTCGTATTCCCCGATAGCCTTCTGGATTGACAAGGCTGCATGACAGGCTCGTTGTGCATGGTCCTCATGAGCTACCGGCGCACCAAAAAGCGCCATGACCCCGTCGCCTGTGAATTGGTTTATCGTGCCCTCATACCGGTGGATCTCGCCCATCAGGATTTTAAAGCAGCCGTCCATGATCTGGTGGACTTCCTCAGGGTCGAGCTTTTCGGACATTGACGTATAGTTCGCAACATCTGCGAAGAGCACAGTTACCCGCTTTCGCTCCCCTTCGATAGAGCTTCGGGTAGTGAGAATCTTTTCAGCTAAAAATTTGGGCGTATACGATTGGGGCTCAGAGTAGTCGATGGGAGCGGCCTGTTTGGCCTCTCGCAGATCATGGCCGCATTTTTCACAAAAACTGCTATCTAGAGGATTTGATGTGTCGCAATTTGGGCAGGTAATATTTATTTCCAAGGATATGCCGCACTTCCTGCAAAAGATAGCCTCTTCACGATTCTCAAACTGACACTTTGGACATTTCATTTTGTCTCCTCTGAAAATTTTTTCTGATAGAAAATGTTGAGAGGAAAAACAAAAGAACTTTGAATGGTTAAACAGGAAATATCGTAATCAGGATCCAATGTCAATTATATGATATCTCAGGTTTTGAAGGGTTGGAAATTTTGAAGATACGTATGGAATATCTGCACACTACCTATTTAACCATTTTTCCTTGTTGTATGGAAGACTGAATAAACCTAAAAGGTTGTAGCAAGTAGTTGCCGATTCTATATGACCATGATGAATATATCAGTTCTTTATCCCTTAACAGTGAATTTATAATGCGATCTTTTTCTCTTATCTCCGCTTTTTTTGACTCGATTAGAATTTTCCTTTCTTTTAATTTAAGCTCATAATTTTCCCTAATTGAGTCATTTTTAAGATCAGTTGAATACTGAATTTCAGGAACTCTACAGTCTTCATTAGTTGAATTGGATTTCTTATATATTAGGTTCAGACATTCGCGTGTAAATCCAATGGGTATTTCTAATTTTAAATCTTCCATAAACATTCTTAATAATTCTTCTTCCTTTGTCACCGCAAACCATAATAATATTTCGGCTTCAAAACCTTGTGCGACTAAGTTGTTCTTATATGCATCTCCAAGGGCAATCTCAAACTCATGGTAACTTATTCCCCTCCCCCATCTATTTAATCGCAATGTAGCATCTTTAATGCTTTTCTTTGCAACATTGCGTTCCATTGACTCCACGAATACGTCACGTGGTGAGTTGTGATAATATTTTAGACACAAATCGTACGGTAGCATTTGAAAAAATGGCAGCAGCGATGTATGCTTATCGGAATAAGTAAGGCGATTGGGCGTTTCTGTCACCACAAGCAAACCATTGGGGCGTAAAAAACGCCAACACGTCTTGATCGTATTGATACATTCATCAGGTGTCATATGCTCTAAAACTGCAAATAATAAAATTAAATCAGCACCATCTGAATTATTCTTAAGTAAATTCATTATAAGATTTTCAGCTTGTATTAAATAGAATGAGCAATTCTTAAATCCAAAAACCTCCATTCTTTTTTGCGCCCCTAAAATCGCAGATTCATCTATATCATAACCATCAATCTGCTCTACAATATGTGCAAACGCAGCAGTGCTACAGCCAGTACCACATCCAATTTCGATCACTTTAGCAGGCTTTAAGTCTATGTGCCTTGAAACCCATGGCAATATATGTCTAATTGCTTGATTGTATCTTAAAAATACATTCTCAGCAATTTCATGTTTTCCAATATCAGAATTAAAGTGATCTTTATTATACAAGGAAAAATATGTATCCATCAATCCGTCTTTGATCAAAGAGGCAATTTCTGAATCTTCATCAATTATGTGTTTTTCAAAAACTTCATTTCCCATTGAAATCCTCACAGAGGTTACTTCAAAATTTATATTTTATATTAAATTTTGCTCTTAATAATCATTTGGACTAAGACTTTGACAGTCAATGAACTACTCGTTTTCGTGAATAGTTAGCAGTCAGCTTGCGTTTAAAACCTTCTTGAGGCATAGGAAATCCACTTTTTTAAGGTTTCAGAACGAAAATGGAGTGAAATTACGATATGTTGCAAAAATTATAAATAGCCAAAAGGGCTTAGGAGGTCAAGGATTATCATAGTAGGGATAATTGGAGACAAATTCGTTTATGCTTAAAAGGTGCCTTTAAATTTAAATGCCTTGGCAGAAACCCAAATATCATTGGATTACAGATACTATGAGAGTATCTCAGTTTTTAAGAAACCTGTGATATCCTCTAAATTCAGACCAAAATTTGATGTATTTATAGCCTGAAATTTCTTATCATTATCCCAATTTGACGTTTAAGAATGGAGTGGGAAAAAAGATGGGATGTTGGTGCTTTTAAAAAAAACACTATATATTGATTTTTTTTCTTGACATACAACAATATGTTGATGTATAATGAAAACGCTTGAAATTTTTTGGACCGAAGAGCGGCAGAACTGGCAAGGAGCTCACGGTCGTTAAAGTTGAACGGATGCCGCCTATGTTTAAGAAAGGTCAGAGATACTCCATCGTGGATCTGGCCAAACATTCACCCTAACTTTGCAGCCCCGGCTTACCTCCGGTCGGGGCTGCTCTCTTTTGTGGTCGAAATGAAGTGAAAGTTAGGGATCCACAGGAATGTGTTGAGTATTATTGTTCAAAATGTGTTAAAAATCCAGTGTTATCAATAACTTAACCTTTTGAAACTTCATTTGCTGTCCGGTTGGGGACGCCATCAATGATATCAAGGACTTAGATGACATTCTGAGTTCTTTTTCATTCCCTGATTTTACCGTCCCCACCACTATCCCCACCATGAATTGATGTGCAATGACCAAGATTTAATCTTTCATTTTTCAAATTTAAGATACAACTTGACCTGACAACACGCTGAGCTGAGATACGGAATGGATATATCAGGTTTTTTTGGAGGATGAAAAACTTAGGTATGTAAATGGTATCACAACAATGGGAGATCTCTCAATATGCTAAAAATAAGCTTTGAAATTTAGTCGTTGTCCGGTTTGATTGTAAGTTCTGGATAAAATATGTTAGATAAAATTCCTGTTACTGCATTTAAAACTGATTGAAAGCACCCACTAAATACAGAGGCAAATTAAATTACAGATCAACTGAACCGCTTTCTTAACACATCAGTAAATTTTGGTTCAAGATCGTCAATAACCTCGATGAAAACGGCAGGATTATCGAGATATTCTTTTTCTAAAAGAAAAGTGTAAAACAGCTTTAATGCTGGTGGCCATTCGACATGTTCGTGCGGTTCCATCATGACTTTACGGAGAACATGATCAAAAAAGAACTCTTCAAAATATATCGGTTGGACAGATTTGAGGACGATTATGTCATCATGCATGTACCGGTAAACAAAATTCATGAATATTTCTGAGAGGAATGGAAACTCCTGAGCATTTTTCCCTGTGACCCCTTTCTTCTGTAGCCATCTTGAGAAACTTTCCTTGCAGGCCTCTTCCATAGAGAAATATTCATCCTCCCAATCACTGTAATCTTTTTCATCCTGAATATAACTGTCGATGGTTTCTAATTTGTCGATAAACGCCTTGTCTTTATCGTCCGGTGGGAAAACCTTATCTGAAAGCTCAAGTTTTTTGTAGTCAAATGGCGCAATCAGGTGGGAAATTTCCTTTCGCATATACATCATCGGTGAGCCCTGAATCTGGACCTCAGGAGGAAACATTTCATTTCTTTTTTTAACGAATTTGTCCAATAATTTCCGGGCACCATCCTCCTCAACCTTCCAGATCTGCCGGATCATGTTCATAATTTCTTTTGTTGTCTTTTCATTGATATCCCCGGATTCGACAGAAATGCCATAATTCCAAAGAAGAGAGGTAAATTGTAAAGTCTTGTTCATATCTTCGATGTTTTCAGAGTCGTCAAAATTGACAACTGATTTAGAATACTCCATTATGGCCTGTGACCCTGAGACCGCACGAAACCCTGGGGGAGCATCTATTTCAGCCATAGGAGGACGCTCAACATATCTGTGCTCAACTTTTGATTTTGCCTTTATAAGTCTCAGCTTTCTTTTTTGCTTTTTACGCTGTTGACCCTTGGCACTATTTTTCGCGGTGGATTTTTTGCTTTTCTTTTTTTTACTCATTCCTAATCCCGATTTAGAGTATTTAATGTTTTCTACAATCCGTTGTTTCAAAAACCTTCACAATCGTATTATCCCCCGTGTTCAAAGAACGGTCAAGAATGCAATTTTATGTTAAATAGAAGATGATAACCACTCTTAACGGCTGTATGGACCGAACGGTGGGCAAAAGAATCCAATGTAATAGCCCAGAGGCACTGACTCGACAGTCATTTTTTACGACAAAGCAAAAGATGGTATAAAAGTAGAGTTGGATTTTTAGCATGTCATTCGAACAATTGCTTCTGTTCATGGCTTTTTTTTCGCTTTTTAGGGGAAATACGTTTTTTCATATCCTTTCTATCAGAGTCGGATAGAATATACTCATCCCATATTCCCACATATTCTTTTTGAGGCTTGTCTGAATAGGCAACATCGAAGGAATCCATATCTATCTGTTCGATAGATAAAAGACCGTTTATGATTAGATCTGTTTCTTGTTTTGTCATAACAGGGAATAAGTAATGATTATTTGCGTATTTGAACTTGCCTTTTGTCTGAGATCTATCTTCGACAAACGCCAAATGTTTTTCCAATCGTTCCACAATACGTTGATTTGAAAAACCAACTATTCCAGAAGATTTCGACATTATTTGCTCTCTGAGATCACGGTCTATTTCATAACCGATACTGTTTCGGGCTGCAGCCATTGCCGCAAACATAGTGGTGCCGATACCAAAAAATGGGTCAAGGACGGTATCACCTTTTATTGAAAACATTGTAATAAGCCTATAGGGCAATTCAAATGGAAATGCAGCACTCCGATCCCTGGTTTTGTTATCGAATAAATTTTGAGAGGTGCCTTTTAAATCCATCCAAACGTCAGAGAACCAAATATTCCGCTCTTCCCAGAAAAATGAGCTCTCACGTCTGAGTTTCTTCTCCTCATTCGTTTCGAATTCTTTTTTATTTCCTTTCCTTAGAATTAATACATACTCATGTTCCAAGGTCACGTAGGCTCCCGGTGGCATCATTCCTGAGCCCATAAACTTATTTGGAGCGTTAGTCTGTTTTCGCCATAATATAGCTGGTAGAGCCGAGAATCCTAATTTTTGCATATAAGTATGGATTCTGGAATGGTTAGTATAAAGCGCGAAGTGACTATCGATTGTTCTTGTTGCATCTCCAATATTGATACAAGCTATTCCGCCCTCCCTAAGAACTCGATAAAGCTCAACCCACACCTTATCGAGCTCTTGATGCATCAATTCAAAAGCAGCCGCACCATCTTTTTTCTTTAGGGCTCTGTCAATCTTTTCATTTTGTTTGGCAAATATCTGATCCCACATCTCGATCATCGGGTAGGGCGGTGATGTTACGACCAAATCAATGGATTCATCTATTAGTTCCTTCATCCGCTTGGAATCTTTGAAAATAATTTTATGAGTTGTAATCATGTTTTTTCCTCCAATTCGGAAATATTTCATATCCATGCCGAATGATCAATATCATTAAAACCCAGATTGACATTAAAACTCAAAACTGACCTCTCAAATAGAAGATCGCATTGAATGCTGTAAAAGGGGACGTAAAACGGGGTTGAAATTACGCGTTTCTATTCTCTCAGGGACAAGAATTGATCGACGATCAGTTTTTGGCCTCTAGTGGCCGCCCGACTGACAGCGGATTTGCTCAGACCGAGGTACTTGCCAACCTCCGTTGCCGTCAGACCCAGATCCCGAGTCGCCCAGGAGGCCAGAACACTACGGGCACGTACCCGATCAGGCTGTTTTCCGGAGACAACCACTTGGTCTTTTTCAATGCCAAAGATTTCCGCAACCCTTTCGGTAATCTTTGTCAGCGTCCATCCTTCCGCCTTTAACCGGTACCGTCGTTCCATTTGTTCTGATGCCTGGCTCAGAACTTTTTCGACAAAATCACTGTCCCCTAAAATGCGCTC
>DRHF01000018.1 GCA_011049715.1 Desulfobacterales bacterium | reverse complement strand
GCTATTTTGGTTAAAAGTGAGAGATACTTTGACCTGTACGACCAGGTCTTTGCCCACCACTTTCAAGGAGCCGAGATGCCGGATGCAGATGAATTTGAAGTCTCTGAAATGGCAAAAATTTTGCTCGAGGAGTGGTTGAAAAATCCTGAGGCCGTTGCCATGGCATTTGGGGCCGATGAATCCGAGCTAAATAAGCTGACCCCCGGAGAACTGATCGATTACTTTAAAAAGCTTCTCGAAGAGCAGAAAGAGCGTCACACCGGCGGAAACAAATGGATCGGAACCGAAGGGACTTCGCCTGTGGGGCATTCCGGGTATCATCCGGGGGGCATGCGAGTCGGAGGTGTCTCTCGAAATAAATCCGCGGTTAAGGTTGCCCTGGACAGAAGATACAAAGATTATTCCCACACCGGACCTCTGACATCGGCCATGATGGGAGAGGCTTTAAAACGACTTCGGAACATGATACCGGTCGGGCCGAAAGATCAGATCAATATTGATGATACCATCTACCAAACCATGAAAAATGGGGGTGAAATCGAAATTGTCTTTGATAAGCGATTGAAAGACCGACTCAAAATCCTTTTGGCCGTCGACAACGGGGGTTGGTCCATGGATCCCTATATATCTGTTGTGCAGACCCTTTTTGATTATGCAAAGGACCAATTCAAAGACCTTAAGACCTATTTTTTCCACAACACCATATATGATAACATCTGGGCAGATCCGGCAAGATATAAAAAACCGCAGCCGGTGGATGAGTTGATTCGGTTCGATCCTGAAACTCGCTTGATCCTAGTGGGAGATGCCAGCATGGCCCCCTATGAACTGATGGCCAACGACGGATCGATTCATATAGAAGAACGGAGCAGAAAATCGAGCGTCGAACGGCTCAAAGCGCTCAATAAAACCTTTCCCCATTCCGTCTGGTTGAACCCCATTCCCTCAAGAATGTGGGGATATACCCACACGGTATCGGTCATTTCACAGATATTTCCGATGTATGAGCTCTCACTCGACGGGCTTGAAAAGGCAATACCCTTTCTCATGTCTAAATAACAGGAGACCTGTCATGTTTAAAATCGTAAAACGGGAAGAGATGACCGGAGGCACGGTCATTTTAAATGAGATCGCGGCGCCGTTGATTGCCCGAAAGGCAAAACCGGGACAGTTTGTTATTCTGAAAGCGAATGAAGACGGTGAAAGAGTCCCCCTGACCATGGCAGATTCCGATCCTGAAAGAGGAACCATTACGATCATCTATATGGTTGTCGGAAAATCGACAGCCCTATTCAAAACCCTGTCAGTCGGTGATGGATATCAGGACATCATCGGTCCCCTCGGCAAACCGACCCATCTCGAAAAGGTCGGCACAGTCGTTTGTGTGGGTGGCGGAACAGGGATCGCCGTGTTGCATCCCATTACCCGTGCGCTCAAAGAAATCGGAAACCATGTGATCAGCATCATCGGCGCCCGAACCAAGGATTTGCTTATCCTTGAGAACCAGATGCGAAAAGTCTCCCACGATCTTAGGATCAGTACAGATGACGGATCATACGGGCATCATGGTTTTGTAACGGAGGTATTAAAGGAAATACTCGAAAATGAAGATGTTAAACAGGTGGTCGCCATCGGCCCGGTACCGATGATGAAATTTGTATCAAAAATTACAGCGGAATACCACATACCCACACTTGTCAGTCTCAACCCGATCATGGTGGACGGCACCGGCATGTGCGGGGGGTGCCGTGTATCGATAGACGGTAAGACAAAATTTGCGTGTGTGGATGGCCCGGAATTCGATGGCCACAAAGTAGATTACGACGAACTGATGCGGCGTCTTCAGGCTTATTGTGATGAGGAGACCGAGTGTTACGAGGATTACTGCACCATAAAAGATGCCGGGTAAAAGATAAAAAATTGAAGTGAGACCTTATTTGGAGAAGCCGATGGCGGAAACAACAGGTAAAAAAAAGGCAACACCCCGGCAGCCGATGCCGGAGCAAAGACCTGAAATCAGGAAAAGGAATTTTGATGAAGTGCCATTGGGCTATACCATTGAGTTGGCCCAGGAAGAGGCCTCGAGGTGTCTGCAGTGCAAAAAGCCGGGCTGTGTGGAAGGGTGCCCTGTCGCTGTCGATATACCGGGGTTTATCAATTTTATCACTAAGGGGGATATGACCGGGTCCATACGGAATCTCTGGAGCAGAAACTCGCTTCCTGCGGTTTGCGGCCGGGTGTGCCCCCAGGAAATGCAATGTGAACAAAGGTGTATCCTCGCTAAAAGAGGAGATCCGGTGGCCGTCGGTCATCTCGAACGATTTTCGGCCGATTATGAACGGGCATATGGGACCGGAGAATTACCCCCAAATGCGCCGGCCACTGAGAAAAAAGTTGCTGTCATCGGGTCCGGTCCTTCCGGTCTGACCGTTGCCGGCGACTTGGTAGCGAAGGGCCATCGGGTTATGGTTCTGGAAGCATTTCATAAACCAGGCGGCGTTCTGGTATACGGAATCCCCGAGTTCAGACTCCCCAAGGAGATTGTTGCCCAGGAGGTTCATTTTCTGGAAAGGTTGGGCGTCGAGGTAAAATGTAACATGGTCGCCGGAAACACCGTCAGCATCGACGAGCTCTTGGAATCGGGTTATGATGCCGTCTATATCGGCGTAGGCGCCGGTTTACCCCATTTCATGAATATTCCGGGTGAAAATCTGGTGGGAATCCTGTCAGCCAATGAATATTTGACCCGTGCCAATCTCATGAAAGCCTATAAATTTCCGGAGGTGGACACCCCCATTCCCCACGGAAAAAATGTGGTGGTCCTTGGGGCTGGAAACGTAGCGATGGACTCCGCCCGGACCGCCCTTCGTCTCGGCGCCGATAAGGCCCGCATTGTCTATCGCCGCTCAAGAAAGGAGATGCCGGCGCGGATTGCTGAAATTCATCATGCAGAGGAGGAAGGGATCGAATTTTTTCTTCTGACCACTCCGATAAAATATCTGGGCGATGAAAAGGGACGGCTTACCGGCATGGAGTGTTTGAAGATGGAGTTGGGTGAACCGGATGAATCCGGCCGACAAAGGCCGATCCTTATCCCGGGATCGGAATTTGAGCTGCAATGCGATCTCTGTGTGGTCGCTGTCGGTTCAGGCGCCAATCCACTTTTGACCAACGCCACAAAGGACATGGAACTAAACAGGTGGGGTTATATCGTTGCAGATCCGGAAACCGGAAAGACCACCAAAAAAGGGGTTTGGGCAGGCGGTGATATTGTCACCGGAGCCGCCACCGTAATTTTAGCTATGGGAGCGGGAAGAAAAGCCGCAGATTCGATTCACAAGTATC
>DRHF01000017.1 GCA_011049715.1 Desulfobacterales bacterium | reverse complement strand
GCGCATAATTGCCTGGATGGAGGCATATGATAATATTGAATACGAGACGAGAACTTACAGCCTGGCCGGGTCCGCGGGCCTTATTGTTTTTCTTGCAGGCGATATACGTCTGATATCACATTATCCTACTTTTATGTGGCATAATGTTCAAAGTTATCTGTCCGAAGAAGTTAAAAAGTTCTATGATGAGCGAAACAATACCTATTTCGCTTCTAGAACAGGCTTAACAGTAGAACAGATTCAAGAGAAAATTGAGAGCGCTGGAGGGGATTGGTACTTCGGAGCTAAGGAAGCGATCGCCCTTGGAATCGCTCATGGATATATTGAATAATGCCGAACCTAACCGAAAGAGACATGCTCCGTCTGGCAACCTGTGATGTGCGGTGGCAGATGCTTTTACCAAAGATAGCTGAGAAAATGTGGCTGATGGTGATAGGTGGTCACCGGAACGAAGAAAAGCAGAACGAGGCTTTCCGGAACGGGCTCACTCAGGTACGCTGGCCTAATTCAAAGCATAATCTGGAACCATCCCTTGCGGTTGACTTGGCTCCGCTACCACTTGATTGGAAAAACACGCGGCACTTTTTTGAACTTGCCGCGCATGTGTGGGCTGAGAGTCTTAAAAACGATGTTTCTGTAATCTGGGGCGGGTCGTTTTCCTTTGGCGATTACGGACATTTTGAACTGAGATGAATGGGATATGAATTAAGATGAATGGAATAGAAGATATTATCAACCTGACGGCCCTGGTAGCGATCGGGCTGCTGCAGATCATGTTCGTTTTAACGTAGCCCTTCCATGGAGGGGGTTTTACCTCCTTTCCACATACCGGCTATCCGCTAAGGGGTGTATCGGGCACCCCTGGATAGCCGGGTCTCTAAAGCCCTGGATCCGGCGGAGTGATGAACCGCCCCAGGGCTTTTCCTTTTTATGAGAAACCGTACTTATATTTTGATTTTTTTACTTGACATCATGGTGTCATGGTGTTATGTTGTAACTATGAAAACGAAACAACATAATACAAAAAATCTAACAATTCGACTACCTCTCGATCTTTGGAAAAAACTCCGTAACCTCCAAACCGAGGGGAAAATCAAGTCAATCCAAAGGGCTGTGATTGATGGGCTCCGTAAAATCATAGGCGTTGAAAAGGAGGGGAAATGAGCAGCTTTGATTTGGACAACCCAGATTTCATACGTTATTTCATTGAGAGAACGGGTATTTGTATCGGATCAGAAGAAAAATCAGAGCTTAAAGCGTGGCTGTTGACATCTCCCGATGCCGAAAATTGGTTGATGACTTCCAAAGATTATAAATATCTTGAGTCGGGGGAACCGGTTCCTTTGGGCAAAGAGCGAGAAGGCGCTATCATCGTGAATAATATCTTAAAAGGTCGCTTGCAGGACTGTTGGGAACTCTTTAGCAGGGTTGCATGCCAAGGTCCATAAGGAAAGGGGAAAATAATAAAATGGGTAAGAAAGAATTTATCGACAAAGCAATGTGGAAGTTGAATTTTATTGATGAACTTATTTCTGTGGGTGGAATACCAAAAAATGTCGCCGTGGACGTAGCAAACGAACTGGAAAGCGACGGGGCTTTTGAATATCAATTTGATCCACGCGAAGCGGCATGGGAGGACGTATTATCCCGCCATCAAGATTAAACTTTGACAGCAAGGGATGCCAAAATCTGTCTTTTTCGGTTTTCCAAAATATCGCGTAAACCCTTGCTGTTGCTTGGTCGGGACGACTGGATTTGAACCAGCGACCCCAGCGTCCCGAACGCTGCGCCCGGCTGGCAGGACCTTATTTTAAAGGGTTTAGGGCGATTCATTTGACAGCCCTCAGTTTGGGGATGTCAGGGCTGCCGGGCGCTGACT
>DRHF01000016.1 GCA_011049715.1 Desulfobacterales bacterium | reverse complement strand
TTGTGGGGGAAGGGATTGATGGACGTCACGCTGTGGAATTGGCAAAATCTTTAGCCCCCGATATTGTGATCATGGATATTTCCATGCCGAATGTAAACGGCATCGAGGCTACCAAGCAAATCCAAAACTTTAATAATGAAATGAAGGTGATCATTTATACCATGTATTCGGATAAAGAGCTAGTTATCGATCTTTTTAAAGCCGGCATATCCGCATACGTTCTAAAAGATGACCCTTTGTCCGATCTGATTTTAGCACTCCAATCGGTAAAGGGAGGGGGAACCTATTTTAGCACAATGGCGCCCACGATACTGCTCAAGCATATGGAAGAATTAGAAACAGCAACCAGGCCTGTGGATTCTTTTGATAGCTTAAGCCAGCGCGAGCAAGAGGTTTTTCTGCTTCTGGCCGAGGGAAAGGGCATTAGAGAAATAGCCCATGAATTGTTTATAAGTCCGAAGACCGTAGAATCCCATAAATACCATATCATGAAAAAACTGGAAGCAGCATCAGTCGTCGATTTAACCAAGATGGCTATCAGGAAAAACCTGATTAAGGTATAAGGATTTTCCTGATCAATAAACTTTAAAACAAAACCACATTATTTAGTATATAAAATTGTAATATTACGCAAGATATTGTGATCTGAAAACCTCGTCGTATAGATCTTTTGCCTAATTCCGAATTTTTGTTTCCATTTATCTCTGTAATAACAGCTATTTACCCTGTCGAAATTTCAAAGCGCTCATATTTCAAGAATTCCCTATAGAAAATCAGGCTTTTCTTGATTTACAGCAAAGAGCGATCTCTAATATCCAGTTATTCGGTGACCTACTTATGCCGAGGATGGATGGCTTTGAGCTATGCAAACGGATAAAGGATAATTCAGAAGCCTCCTTAGGCGGATCAAATCCGCCTATCAAAACGCTTTATCCCAAAATGCTCAAAATCGTTCGCAAATGACTTTTTACAAGTTCATCAAGGTTTGGGCGATGGAAAAATTATTTGCTCTTGTGTTCCATCTTCCGGTATAATTAAAATTAGGAAAATGTTGTGTGGAAAGTTATTAATCAAGTTTTGTCCCTTTGATCTCATGAAGGTTTGCATCCGGCAATAGGATGACGCGATATTTTTGTAAAAAAATTTTATTCACCCTGGGCTGGATGAAGCGCTTCGGTCGATTGGAGGTGCGACCCTTGAGTTATTAAATGACCTTGAGAGGTGAAGATGACAATGAAAATTGGGACGATCACCTATTCGAAAACCGGTAAACTCGGTGTGCCGGCGAATCCGATAATTCCTTTTATTGAAGGAGACGGAGTGGGACCGGATATCTGGAAGGCATCCCAGGGGGTGCTGGATGAGGCGATTTTGAAAAGCTATGGGGGTCGCCGAAAAGTCAGGTGGTTGGAAGTACTGGCAGGGGAAAAGGGCTTTCGTCAGACCGGAAGTTGGCTTCCGGAAGAGACGGTGAGGCGTATAAAGGCCCACCGTGTTGCCATCAAAGGTCCCCTGACCACTCCGGTAGGAGAGGGCATTCGGAGCATCAATGTTCGCATCCGCCAGGAGTTGGACCTGTATGCGTGTCTGCGCCCCGTACGGTATATCCCCGGCGTGCCCAGCCCGATGAAACGCCCGGAGGATATAGACATGGTGGTCTTCAGGGAGAATACGGAAGATGTTTATATGGGCCTCGAATGGAAAGCAGGTTCGGTGATGGCCGGAAAAATCAGAGATCTGGTTCAACAGGAGGATGGAAGGCGGATTCGTTCCGATGCAGGTATCGGACTTAAGCCGATCAGCCGCTTTGGAACCCATCGACTGGTCCGGAGGGCCATCGAGTATGCGCTGGAACACCAAAAGAGGAGTGTCACCCTGGTCCATAAGGGGAACATCATGAAATATACCGAAGGTGCTTTCCGAACCTGGGGGTATGAAGTGGCAAAAAAGTCATTCGGAAAATCGATAGTGATCGAAGAAGATCTTGCAAACGAACATAGGGGAAAAATTCCCAAGGGGAAAATCGTGATGAAAGATCGGATTGCCGATGCCATGTTTCAACAGATACTTTTAAGACCCCAGGAATATGACGTACTGGCAATGCCGAACCTCAACGGGGATTATATGTCGGATGCATTGGCAGCCATGGTCGGAGGGCTCGGGCTGGCGCCCGGAGCAAATATCGGTGACGGGTATGCCCTCTTTGAGGCAACACATGGCACTGCGCCAAAATATGCCGGACAGGATAAGGTAAATCCGGGATCATTGATCCTTTCCGGCGCAATGATGCTCGATTATCTGGGATGGAAAGAGGCTGCCGACCGGATAAGGAAGGGACTAATCAAAGCCGTTGAAAAGAAGCGGGTCACCTATGATTTGGCCCGGCAGATGCAAGGGGCCATTGAGGTGAAATGCTCTGAATTTGCAGCGGTGGTGATAGAGAATTTGTAGCGCATCTGATGAATTTGAAAGAAACAGAGGTGATTTCCGGAGGTCAATATGAAACGAGATGAGTATATCCGACAAATAGATGTAAGTGGGAGTCCATACCGTATTATGGATATCAATTTTCTTGAGAAAAAGGGGATAGCAGAGATTCAAAAGCTTCCATTTTCCATTAAAATTCTGGTCGAAAATCTTTTGCGAAAGCTCGACGGAAGTGTGGTTCGGAAAGAAGATTTGATTAACATCGCCAGGTGGGAAAAACGGTATGCCGACCCGGTTGAAATACCGTATCATCCCTCTCGCGTCTTGATGCAAGATTTCACAGGTGTTCCCGCGGTTGTCGACCTTGCCGCCCTGAGAGATATGGTAAAAGATCTAGGTGGCGATCCGAAGAAAGTAAATCCATCGGTCCCTGTTGACTTGATTGTGGACCATTCCATTCAGGTTGACTACTACGGCACGACAGATGCGCTGAAAAGAAATGTGGAAAAAGAATACGAAAGAAACCGGGAAAGATATGACCTTTTAAATTGGGCACAAAAAAGTTTTGAAAACTTTCGGGTTGTCCCGCCCAATTCCGGAATTTGTCATCAGGTTAACTTGGAATACATCGCAAGGGTGGTGAACACCGAAGAGATTGACGGCAAGCTTTTTGCCTATCCGGATACGTTGGTGGGAACAGACTCTCATACCACCATGATTAATGGCATCGGTGTCATGGGATGGGGTGTCGGCGGAATCGAAGCTGAAGCGGTCATGCTGGGACAACCGTACTACATGTCTATTCCAGAAGTTATTGGTGTAAAACTGATCAATGAACTTAGAGAAGGGGTTACAGCTACCGATTTGGTTCTGGCCGTAACCGAAAGGCTTAGGGCGCATCGCGTTGTCGAAAAGTTCGTTGAGTATTTCGGACCAGGAGTAAAAAAGTTGCCCATACCGGACAGGGCAACGATTGCCAACATGACACCGGAGAACGGGTCAACACTCGGATTTTTCCCAGTGGATGAAAAGACCATCGACTATTTGAGGATGACCAACAGAGATGATCGGGCTGAAGTGACGGAAATTTACACAAAAGAGATCGGTCTTTTCTATACAGGGGAAAATGACCCGGTGTATACCGAAACGATTCTCTTGGATCTGTCTGAAATAGAACCTTCGGTAGCCGGTCCTGCCAGGCCCCAGGATAGAATTGCCATCGAGAATTTAAAAAGTGCTTTTTCCGGTATACTGGGGTGTGAATATGACCGGGATACGGATTTGGTTCAGCTGTCCACGTTTCATGATGAATCGGGTTGCCAGACGGTTCGAGCCACGACCTGTCGTCCTGTCAGCCCAAAAGTGTATACAGTGAATCTCGATGGAACCGAAGAAAAAATCGGCGACGGAAATTTGGTCATTGCAGCCATTACGTCCTGTACCAACACTTCCAATCCCTATGCCCTGATCGGTGCCGGATTGGTGGCAAAAAAGGCAGTTAAAAGAGGTATCAGGGTGCCATCGTATGTTAAAACTTCCCTTGCGCCGGGGTCAAAGGTTGTCATCGACTACCTTGAAGATGCCAACCTTATGCCTTATCTTGAAGCATTGGGTTTCCATCTTGTCGGTTTTGGTTGTACCACGTGCATCGGTAACAGTGGCCCACTTCATGAACAGATCGAACGTGTGATTTCAGAAAAGGACCTTACCGTCGGGGCCGTCCTGTCCGGGAACCGGAATTTTGAGGCCAGGATTCATCAGAGCGTGAAGGTAAACTTTTTGGCATCCCCGATGTTGGTGGTCTGTTTTGCCATTGCCGGAAGAATGGACATCGATCTGACGATTGAGCCGGTATCGATCGATCCAAATGGAGATCCTGTTTTTATGTCAGATATCTGGCCGACCAACGAAGAGATTGATGCAGATGTTAAAAAACATGTTAAAAAAGAGTTTTACAAAAAGGAGTATGAGAGGATTTTTGACGGCGATACATTCTGGCAGGAACTGACGGCAAAGAAAAGCACGACATTTAATTGGAATGAACAATCTACTTACATCAAGAAGCCACCCTACTTTGATGATTTTAGCTTGGAGTTGAAAAGGCCTTCAGATATTAAGAATGCCAGGGTACTTCTTGTACTGGGAGATTCCGTGACCACCGACCATATCTCCCCTGCAGGCGCGATCCCTGAAGATTATCCGGCAGGCCAATACCTGAAAAGGAATCAGGTAATGCCGGAGGCGTTCAACTCCTATGGCTCCAGAAGAGGTAACCATGAAGTCATGATGCGGGGTACATTTGGAAATATCCGGATAAAAAATAAAATCGTGGCGCCCAGAGAAGGAAGTTATACAAGAAAAAGACCGGGGGATGATGCCATGTTTATCCACGATGCAGCCATGAAATACAAGGAGGAAAACACGCCCCTTGTGGTATTGGCCGGTAAGGAGTACGGTACCGGCTCATCAAGGGACTGGGCTGCAAAAGGAACCCAGCTTTTGGGCGTAAGGGCTGTTTTTGCGGAGTCGTACGAACGGATTCACAGGAGTAATCTGGTGGGAATGGGCGTTCTCCCTTTGATGTTTCAAAATGGCGACAGCCTTGAACGTCTTGAAATAGTGGGGGATGAAACATTTTATATTTCCGGTATCGAAAATATAAAACCCCGAAAAAAATTGCGGGTAAAAGCCATCAGGGAAAACGGAAGCGAAATCCGCTTCGAAGTCTTAGCACGGCTGGATACCGGCATCGATGTCGATTACTTTAAAAATAATGGTATCTTGCCATATGTTTTAAGAAAGCTGTTAAACGGCTGACCGCTTGCCTCTGGTCCGTAAAAAGGCAGATGGAGGTTTGGGACGATTCGCAGGGCCAAATTTCTAGGGTATATTTAAGTGGGAAAGATAAAGCTAAAGGAACACATCATCAGACGGGATTGGTGCAAAGGATGTGGCATATGCGTTGAATTTTGTCCTGTGGCCGTACTTGAACTCGATGAGACGGACCGGGCGGTTGCGGTCCGCCTAAAGGATTGTATTTGCTGCAAACTCTGTGAAAACAGATGCCCGGACCTTGCCATCGAAGTCCTCACAATAGAGCCAGACGATGAATGAAAATTTTAAATTCCTTCAAGGTAACGAAGTATGTGTAGAGGCAGCACTCTATGCAGGGCTCGATTTTTTTGCCGGATACCCGATTACCCCTTCAACCGAAATCGCTGAACACCTGTCCCACAGGCTCCCTCAAATTGGTGGTAAATTCCTGCAGATGGAAGATGAAATAGCGTCCATTTGCGCAATCATCGGGGCCTCACTGACCGGCCATAAAGTCATGACGGCAACGAGCGGTCCCGGTTTTTCCCTGATGCAGGAGGCGCTAGGCTACGCAATTATGACGGAAATTCCCTGCGTGATTGTCAACGTCCAGCGAGGTGGTCCATCCACCGGTCTGCCTACCCATGCCAGCCAGGGGGACGTGTGTCAGGCACAGTGGGGAACCCACGGGGATCATGCAATCATTGCGCTGACGGCGTCCAACCATCAGGATGTATTTGCAATGACGGTCGATGCCTTTAATCTTGCGGAAACTTACCGGACACCGGTCATTCTCCTCTTTGATGAATTGGTGGGGCACATGCGGGAGCGGCTGATTTTGCCCAAAAAAGGAGAGGTTCCGCTGGTGAAACGGTTGCAGACATCTGTGGAGGGAGGCGTCGATTACCACCCCTACCTTCCGAGAGAAGACGGCCGTCTCCCGATGTCTGATTTCGGCGGGGTGCACCGTTATAACGTAACCGGTCTGTTTCACGACATGTGGGGATTTCCATCCGATAATCCCAGAATTGTGCAAGATCTTCTCCGCCATTTGGTGGACAAAATAAATAACAATGTACACCAGATAACCAGACTGAAAGAGTACTACCTGGAAGATGCCACGACCATCATAATCTCTTACGGGTCTTCGGCTCGAAGTGCACTGCATGTGGTGGAAAAGGGTCGGTTGAGAGGAGAACGGCTCGGGTTGCTGGAACTCCAGACCCTATGGCCGTTCCCCCATGGACTTATTCGTGAAAAATGCGTCAATGCCAAATATATCGTTGTTGTGGAAATGAATATGGGCCAGATACTCCGGGAGGTGAAGATGGCTGTCGATCAACCGGAAAAGGTTTTTTTGGCCAACCGGATTGACGGGGTTTTTATTACTCCCGTGGACATCAGCAATCTTCTAAGGCTTATCCAGGGAAAGGGCGTCTGACAGATGCCAGTTAAAGATTACATCAGAGAGCGATTTTTCCCTCACCTGTGGTGCTCGGGATGCGGTCATGGAATCGTTTTGGGCAGTCTTCTTCGGGCTGTTCAACAACTGGGATTGAGCAAAAATGATATTGTCATGGTATCGGGCATCGGTTGTTCATCGAGGATTTCAGGATATGTTGATTTTCATACCCTCCATACCATCCACGGTCGTGCCCTGGCGTTCGCCACGGGTGTCAAGATGGGCCTTCCGGAATTGAATATCATCGTTCCGATGGGTGACGGGGATGCACTTGCCATCGGTGGAAACCATTTTATACATTCAGCACGTCGCAACATTGATCTCACAGCGATTGTCATGAACAATCGTATTTATGGCATGACAGGGGGACAGTTTTCTCCTCTGTCCGGTTACGGCACCAAAGCGACCACCGCACCCTATTTTAATATCGATCATGATTTTGACGTGGTGGGGTTGGCAATGGCTGCCGGGGCGTCATTTGTGGCCCGAACAACCACCTACCATGAGAAACAGCTTACCAATATTATAAAAAAGGCAATACAACACGTCGGATTTTCTGTTGTCGAGGTTTTAACTCAATGCCCCACCTATTTTGGGAGGAAAAATGACCTGGGGAGTGCCGTTGATATGATGAAGCTTTACAAAGAGACTACCACCCCGAGGGGGTCCAAGGCCAAGAAAGAAAACCCGGATCTGATTGAACGGGGGATTTTTGTTCAGAAGGAAATGCCGGAATACTGCAGCGAATATAATAAGATCATCCAAAAAGCGAAGAAAAGGCTTTAACCATGGAGAAATGCCGGATGGTATTTTCAGGATCAGGTGGTCAGGGCGTCATTACGGCCGGCATTATACTGGCCGAGGCTGCGGTGCTTCATGAAAACCTGATCGCCGTTCAGTCTCAAACCTATGGCCCTAGGGCCAGGGGCGGAGCGACTCGCAGCGATGTCATCATCTCGGATTCAGACATACATTATCCCAAAGTCATCCAGCCGAATGTGTTGGTATGTCTGACCCAGGAGGCTTACGATACATTCTATCCGATTATTCGCCCCGGGGGACTTTTGGTGATTGACGCCGGTTTTGTTGAGCCAAAAAAAAGCGTGGACGCCCGGCAAAAAGCGCTTCCGATGTACCAGTCAGTGATGAAAGAGATCGGAAGGCCGATCGTGTTCAATATTTGTATGCTCGGGGTAGTGTTGGGCCTGACCGATCTGGTCGAACCGAAATCGGTTATGAAGGTCCTGGAAACCCGAATACCCGGAACCTTTCTGGAAATAAATCAAAAGGCACTTCAACTGGGTATGAAGCTGGCGGCAGGTAATCAAAACTGATAAAGTTATGCATCCCCACCCTTGCAAGCCAGCAGGGATATATATTCATATCCCATTTTGCAAAAAAAAGTGCCGATATTGTGATTTTTACTCCATAACCGGCCTGTCTCAGGCACCATCATTTGTTCGGGCATTGGTGCAGGAGATGGACATGGTTTGCAAAGCACCCCTTTTGTTTGACACCCTTTATCTCGGTGGTGGAACCCCTTCTCTCCTAAAAGCGGAAGTCATCGACTTTATCATTGAAACTGCCCGCAATCGGTTTAAGTTTCTTAAAGCTGCAGAAATCACCGTGGAAGTCAATCCGGGGACTGTGACCTTTGACCAGTTGAAAACGTACCATCGGGCAGGCGTCAATCGAATAAATATAGGGGTGCAATCGTTTGATCAGTCAAATCTCGATTTTTTAGGTCGGATACATACCGCAGATGATGCGATTTATATTTTAAATGCGTCAAGAAAGGCCGGGTTTGAAAATATCGGCCTTGATCTTATTTACGGTATTCCGGGACAGACAGTGACTTCCTGGCTTGCTGATTTGGTTAAGACAGTTGAATTTGCACCTGAACATCTCGCCTGTTATATGCTCACCTATGAACCAAACACTCCCCTGTCTATAGCCAGGGGAAAAGGGAAATTTAATCCTCTTTCTGAAAAAAATGTCGTTGATCTATTTGAAACCACTCACGCATTCCTAACGACAAACGGTTATGAACAGTACGAAATATCAAACTTTTCAAAGAAGGTGATAGGGTCTCCCGGTATCAGAAGGTCGAGACATAACCAAAAATACTGGTCCGGAATCCCTTATCTCGGACTTGGACCGTCTGCCCATTCGTTTTTCAGTTCCAAGCGACAGTGGAACCACCGGTCGGTCAGAAAGTATATCAAAGATCTGAACAGCGGCGTACTTCCGATCATGGGACAAGAGGTATTAACCCGAAGCCAGCGCATGATTGAGGAATTTTATCTAGGGCTTAGGCAAAAAAACGGAATCAATTTCGAATCTTTCAATCAAGCATTTGGGGTCGATTTTGAACAGGTTTTTGGGGACGTAATACCCGATCTGGAAGAAAAGGAATTGATCGAGGCCGATCAGCACCACCTTGCACTTTCTCAAAAGGGATTGTTATTCCTTGATAGCATCACCGAAATGTTTATCACGCATCCAGGCATCGATTGAATGACCCTGTAGCCCCGAATGCCGGGATCCTCCAGAGGCGGATAAATCTTCGCTGCGCTTAAACAAGCTACGGGGAATCCGCTTGCTGTCTCGGTTCAAACGGCATTTTAACATGCTATAACCGAGCCTCATTCAGCGCCGGGACCCGGCTCTAAGTTTTCGAATATCGCCCACCCGTATGGTCACATTCTTTGAGTCGAAATATTCGATGAGCGGGATGACATATTTTCGTGAAATGCCTGTCATGTCTTTGAATTGAGGTGTTGTGATTTCTCCTCGGGATTTGAGAAAATCTACCAATCGACCCTCCAGGCGATTGACAGCCGCGGCATGAAAAAACATATCTTCTTTTATCTTAACCAGTTCTCCTTCGTTTACCAGCAGGATCAGGATATCTTTTGCCCGTTTGCTATCAATATCAAGCGTTTTCCCAAGCTCTTTGAAATAGGGCGGGGTAAGCCCACTTTTCTGATAGACATCCAATAATTTTTCTCGGACACTCGCTTGATCCGCCGCCAGCGCCACCGTGTGCGAGGATAGGCGGACAGACTCTTCCTCCTGGAAAATGAGATCTTTCTTTCCCATCTGATAAAGCATCTGATTGAAAAGTTTCGAACCGAGGAGAGATGGGAATTTGGATTTGAGTTCTTCTTTTGGCATTCCCGGTCTGAGTGGATGGATACGGTGATACCTTTTCAGGTGTTCTGCAGCCTCTCTTTTCAGTTTCTCAAAGGTTTTTCCAGCAATGAATACTTGGTTCTCTTTGTCTGACAGGATGAGTTCCTTTTTGGAAAGAAGCGCCTGAAAAATTTGATGAAGGCTTTTTTCATTCATATTCGTCATCAGCAGCAGATCGGAAATTAAAACGCCGGCATAGCCGGATTCTTCTACGTGGTAAAGAATAATTTCTTTGGGTGTATCGCTGAAAATTCTTTTCAGCCCATTAATAATTTTGGGTTTAAAGCGTTTGTGTTTTTGGGGGATGGGGTTTAAAATGCGGCCGCCCCCGACCGTTCGAACGGGAGAATAACTTCGAACAACAAACCGGTCATCCTTTACCCCTGCGATGGGCGAGTCGAGTCGGATCTGTACGAACTCTGTGGCACCCGGAAGAAGTTCATCATTTTCAAGGAGGATCAGGTTCCCCATCACCTCACTGGTTCCGGTGTGAAGCCTGACACGTGTTCGGTTTTTGATCGATTTTTCGTTGCTGCTCAAAAAGTGAAACGATACATCGAGCATATAACTTGGTTTTAGAGCGCCTGGGCGGGATATCACCTCACCCCGATTCACGGCGCTCTTTTCGAGTCCCTGAAAATTAATGGCGGTTCGCATCCCAGCCTTTGCTTCATTTACGCTCTGGTTATGGACCTGAATCCCACGTACTTTTGAGGTGGTTTGAATCGGATATATCATAATGGTATCACCCACCTGAACCTGTCCTGAGGTTATGGTTCCTGTGATGACGGTTCCAAATCCCTTCATGCTGAAAACACGATCAATCGGAAGCCGGAACAGGCTTGACTGCGGGCGAAAGGGAATTTTGGCACTCAGTTCTTCAAGCGATTGTATAAATTCCGGTAAACCCTGGCCGGTTGAAGATGACACCGGGATGATGGGTGAATTATTAAGAAATGTGCCGCGGGTAAACTCTTTGATATCTTCCGTTACCAGTTCGAGCCATTCCCTTTCAACCAGATCGATTTTGCTGAGGACGATAAGCCCGTGTTCAATGTTTAAAAGCGTGCATATTTCCATGTGCTCTTTGGTCTGGGGCATCACGCCTTCGTCCGCGGCAATTACCAGGGCAACCATGTCGATCCCGGTTGCGCCTGCGACCATGTTTTTTACAAATTTTTCATGGCCCGGCACATCGACAATCCCAAAATGTTGGCCGTTGGGAAGCACCATAGAGGCAAATCCGAGCTCAATGGTGATGCCACGAATTTTTTCTTCCTTCAGCCGGTCGGTATCTATGCCGGTCACTGCCTTAATTAAGCTGGTTTTACCATGATCAACATGGCCGGCTGTTCCGAGGATAATTGTCTTCACGTGAAATCTTTTCTTTGATTATCTCGATTTTTTATTTCGAAAAAACTCCGTACCGTACACAAAACCCACCATGAAAATGCCGAGCCCCAGCGAATAGGGAAGACTTACACGGGGGAAAAAAAATCGCATGAGTAGAACGGCGAAGACCGCACCGAGGATGCATCTGATGATAAAAATATGAAATTTGTTCATGGAATAACTTTTTTTACGCGATCCATCATACTGTATGATAATTATAGTACAAGCATACACGGGTCAATAACCCTTTTTAAAAATAGCTACCGACCTTGACGATCTTTTAAAGGCATGTTACTCAAGTTTTGCACCTGATATTTTAAGGAAAGTTGCATCAGGCATAGGGTAATGAGAAATTTTATTTACCCCACACCAGATGCGGCACCGTACCCCATTGGATGTGCGAAACTTGAGTAAGATCTATATCCACCCCGTGCCGGATACGGATTTCCGTTGGATTGGGGTGCTAAACTTGAGTAAAAAGTGAATGAACCGCATAAATTGGAGAAAGATTGATGGTGAGAGTTGGAATTATCGGCGGATCCGGGCTGGATGACCCGAAAATCCTTCAGGAAGCAAGCGAGAAGGCGGTTGAGACGCCTTATGGAAAACCGTCTTCCGTCTTAACCTTAGGGCAGATTAACGGAACAGATGTTGTCCTTATCGCAAGGCACGGGAAAAAACACCAGCTCAGTCCGTCACAGGTGAATTTTAGGGCAAACATATATGCTTTAAGAGATCAGGGCGTTACACACATTATTGCCACAACTGCCTGCGGGAGTTTAAAGAAGGAAATCGATAGAGGTGATTTTGTGATTCTGGACCAGTTCATCGACTTCACACGAAGTAGAAAAACAACCTTTCATGAGTCGTTTGAAGAGGGAGCACAACACACCCCAATGGCAAATCCGTTTGACGTGGGCCTGCGAAAAGTGTTGTGCGAGGTCTCCCAAAGTTTGGGTTTCAAAACACACAGCAGTGGAACAGTGATCACCATCGAGGGACCCAGGTTCTCAACAAAAGCGGAATCGCACATGTTCAGGAGTTGGGGGGGAGATGTGATCAATATGTCGGTGGCGACCGAGGCGATACTTGCGAACGAAGCAAAAGTTCCATATGCAGTTGTTGCTATGTCCACAGATTACGATTGCTGGAAAGAGGATGAGGAACCGGTTTCCTGGGAAGAGATTGAGAGCGTATTCAATGCGAATGCCGATAAGGTCAAAGCGCTTTTGATAAAGAGTGTTTCAAAAATAGCATGACAGGATGATGATGAATTTAAAAGAAACAATCCGAACCGTTCCACACTGGCCGATCAAAGGGGTCATGTTCAGGGACATCACAACACTTCTGCAAAACCCGGAGGCATTCCGATCGACATGTGATCGATTCTATGACCGTTATAGGGAGATGGAGATCGACAAAGTGGTCGGAATCGATGCCAGGGGTTTTATCTTCGGCGCCGTACTTGCTTACAGACTCAATGTCGGGTTCGTTCTTGTCAGAAAAAAAGGAAAATTGCCGTACAAAACCATCAAGGCGGAATATACGCTCGAGTACGGAAAAAACATCATCGAGATGCACGAAGATGCAATTGAAAAAGGGGAGAAAGTTTTAATATTGGATGATTTAATCGCCACCGGCGGAACTGTTTTGGCTGCAACAAAGCTGGTGGAAAAACTCGGTGGTGAGATTGTTGAGTGCGCCTTTTTAGTTGAACTCCCTGACTTAAAAGGCCGGGAGAAAATAAAAGCGTATAACATATTCACTTTAACATCCTTTGAAGGGGAATAAGCTTTAGCGGTTTATGCCCGCGGGCATTATTTTTTCGTCAATTCTCTTTTAATGGTATCTCCGATAGATCCGACACGTTCAAAAAGATCTTCCAGATCGATCGTGAGGAGTTTGTGATTCCGAACAACCATCCTTCCGGCAACGATGACATCCCGAACGTCCGATCCGAGGGCAGCATAAACCACCTGGGAGACGGGGTTGTAAAGTGGTGCGAGACGAGGATTTTTAGTATCGATAACAATAAGATCCGCCTCCTTCCCCGGTTCAAGTGAACCGATCTGTCGGTCTAAACCGATCGCCGCAGCTCCCCCGGTTGTGGCCATTTGAATCACGGTTCGGGCATCCATAACGGTCGGATCTAGGGTGTTTACCTTATGAAGCTTCGCTGTTATGTCCATTTCGGAAAAAAGATCCAGATTGTTGTTGCTTGCACATCCATCTGTGCCGAGTCCAACGGTGATATCTGCTTTCAACAAATCCGGGACCGGCGCAATTCCCGATGCGAGTTTCATATTGCTCTCCGGATTATGTGAAACTTTTGCCCTGCGCTTTGCGATGATGTCGATATCATCATCATCCACCCATACGGTATGAACGAGAAGTGTATTTTGATCAAGGACACCAATCTGATCGAGATACCCGATCGGTGATGCCCGGTGCCGTGACCAAACCTGATTCCATTCACTTTTTGTCTCTGCGGCGTGGATTTGAAAAAGGAGGGCCCTGTCGTTGGCAGCCGTCTTGGCCTTTTTTAATGTTTGGGTCGAACATGTATTCAGTGAATGGCAAAATATGGATGGATTGATTGTTGGGGCGACAGCTTGCCATTTGTCCATAAAAGCGATGGCAAAAGAGATATTGTTTTTTGGGTCAGGCACACCGGGCGCCGGGAAATCGATGACGCCCTGTCCAAGGACCGAACGCATACCACATGCTTTGACTGCTTCTGCAATTTCATCCTCAAAAAAATATCCATCACAGCAGGTTGTCGTTCCAGAAAGCAGCATTTCGGCACAGGAAAGCCATGTGCCGATTCGGACCGACTCCGGAGTGATGTATTTTTCTTCAGCAGGGAATATATGCTCATCCAACCACACCTGCAGGGGAAGGTCATCTGCAAGCCCCTTGAAGAGTGACATCGGAAGATGGGTATGTGTATTGACAAGCCCGGGCATAATGATGCCTTTGCAGGCATCTATCGTTTGTGATATATCCCATGATAAAAATTCATCCACCTCTCCGACTGCAACAATTTTTTCTCCTTTGATGGCGACAGCACCATTTTCGATCTGGGTGTCGATCGAATCCATTGTGAGAACAATACCGTTTGAAACAAGAAGATCAGCAGATTTGATGGTCATATATGGCTTCGATAATCTTTTTAAGGATAGTGGTGAGAATCGGAGATGTTTTTTTTGAAACCGCGATCACCTTTTCAACCGTTACCGGAGAAGGTGTATCCGGATCGTTTATGTTGGTAATGATCGACAATCCAAGCACTTGCATCCCTGCATGAACAGCCGAAATAACCTCGTGAACCGTCGAGAAACCGACCGCTTCACCCCCGATCATTTTTAAAAATCGCACCTCGGCGGGTGTTTCCAGGGACGGACCTTTTAACCCCACGTAGACCCCTTTTCCCAAACGGATCCCGATCTCCCTCCCGATCGACTCTGCAATTATTAAAAGATTGTTGTTGTATGCTTGGCTCATATCCGGGAACCGAACTCCCCACGTTTTCTCATTTGGACCGATCAGGGGGTTCGAGCCGGTGAGGTTGATGTGATCGGTGATGAGCATGATATCCCCTGCTTGAAACTTGGGATTTAGGCCTCCTGCTGCATTCGATAGAATGAGAATTTTAACACCGAGCTCCTGCATCACCCTCACCGGGAAGGTCACTTCAAGCGGCGTATACCCCTCGTAAAGGTGAAAACGACCTTGCATGGCGATAATATCGAGCCCCTGTGCATTGCCGAACAAAAGTCTCCCCGGATGACTTTCAACCGTTGAGATCGGAAAATGGGGGATTTCGTGGTACCAAAAAGTTTTTACCGTTTCAAAGAACGCCACACTTTCACCCAATCCGGTTCCGGTCAAAAGACCGACCTTAGGGAATGTGTGTGTATGCCTTTGAATGAACGACACGGATTCAGACACCTTATCTTTAAACGACTTCATGGCACCCCATTGATAACCTCTAGGCTTGTGCAACACACTTTGTTGTTGGTGGATTTTAATCCGGCATTTTTTTAGGGTCAAGGATTCAAATTCAATTTATTATCAGCCCAGCGGTATTGACATTTCATCCCCATTTTGTTAAGCAGATGAAATCGAAACAAAACTATTTTTTCAGGACTTAAATTTTGGCTACCGAAGAAGGAATTGTAACGGCACTCCACTCCACCACAGCGTGTGTGAAGACAAAAAGAACAGGCGCGTGTGAATCGTGTGCTTCAAAAGATGCCTGTGCTACACTGGGTGGGGGTCAGGAAATGGAAGTTCAAGTGATTAACCCGGTAGGGGCCAGGGTGGGAGATCGGGTGGTCATCGGTTTTAAAACCGAATCTCTTATCAGGATTTCGCTTCTTTTATATATCTTCCCGATATTCAGCATGATTTTGGGTGCGGTTATCGGTCACAAACTTGCAACTATTGTTTCTTGGAACCGATCCGGCTTTTCAGCAGTTTTTGGATTTTTATTTCTGTTTTTTGCATTTGTAATCGTCAAATTTACAGGAGATAAGCTCACTAAAAAAGATAAATATCATCCTAAAATCATACGAATTTTGACCTGAGAACCTGTTTGCGTCTCCGTAGGCTGAAAATGTGAATACAATGCAATCAAAACTCCTCGAGCCATCAACTATATCTATTCATCTGATGTTCAAATCGAATCCGATTCGGGTTTAAATTGGAGGCTATCACGATGTCGGAAAAAGCCTTTGTATCTTCAGGGAATGTGGTGACACTCACCTGCCCCAAGTGTTCTAAATCAAAGACAGCCGACGTTTCCAAATATATGGACCATGCCACCGAAGTGAAAATTAGAGCGAAATGCTCTTGTGGAAATACCCTTCGCGTTACCCTCGATAGAAGAAAATTTTATAGGAAAATTACAAATCTGCCGGGAATCTATATTTCTGAAAAAGAAGGAACCCGAGGACAGATAACCGTAAAAGATCTCTCGATGGGCGGTCTGAAATTCAAAGTCAATATGAAACCTGCCTTCAGTGTTAATGACAAGCTTTTGCTGGAATTTCATCTAGATAACAAATCCAGATCCATGATCCGGGAATGGGTGATCGTCAGAAATATAGTTGATCTTGAGATCGGCACGAAATTTGTCTCTTTCGATCCTGGCGGATCGACGGAACAAAATATTCAGTTTTATCTCCTGGAGTGATTTACCCTCGCCTTTTTTTGATCCTCTATCGCAATATTGACAATCTCGCAAAAAGTCTTTTGTAAGCGACATCGAGTATTTTCGGAGATAGCGGAATGAAGTGCTGAGCGTTAAAAACGTTCCGCCGCAGGCGGAAAGTTCTTACAATTTAGCGAAGCATTTCATGAAGCCCGAAAATAGTCGCGGAGCGACCAAAATTGGACTTTTTACGAAACCATCAATATTCGTTTCAAAACTTTTACGTCCATGGGTTGAATCGATCGTTGGCTTTTCATTAATCGGTTACTCAAATTTCGCACCTGATAATTTGGGAAAACCGTATCAGGCATAGGATAAAAAGAAACCAGACCAATGCGTGCCTGTGCACGGTAATTACTTTAGAGAGACCGGGGACAGGAACTGCTCGGCCGGGAAAAAAAGGAGGTGAGAATGAAAACAAGGTGCGGGTGGGTGGGTTCAGGCCCGCTCTACATCGAATATCACGATAAGGAATGGGGGGTTCCATCCCATGATGATCAAAAACTTTTCGAGTTTATTATTTTAGAGGGTGTCCAAGCCGGCTTGAGCTGGCAAACCATTTTGAAAAAGCGGGAAAATTATCGAAAAGCATTTAATGGATTTGATCCCCAAAAAATTGCAAGATACGATGCCGCCAGGATCAAAGAACTGCTCTCAGACAGCGGTATCATCCGGAATCGGCTTAAGGTTGAAGCCGCTGTACAAAATGCCAAGGCGTTTTTGACGGTTCAGAAAGAATTCGAAAGTTTTGACGCTTACATATGGAGATTCGTCCATGGGAAGCCTGTGATGAACAGATGGAAAGAACTCGCAAAGATCCCTTCAAAGACCAGTGTATCTACTGCAATGAGTCGGGATTTGAAAGATAAGGGTTTTAAATTCGTCGGCCCTATTATTTGTTATGCATTCATGCAGGCCGTGGGGATGGTCAATGATCATACAGTAGATTGCTTTCGATATCAGGAGATAAAAGCGGCAATCGGAATCAAAGGGGAGTGAGATAGAAGAAGAATGGATACCAATGAATAAATATTCATTTTGTGGTGGCACTCACAGTATCGATTTTGGTTCAACCCGTCTTGTGGGCATCGATGGTGTTTCCTTGTAAAATCGGGCAAGTATGGCCGGCGAAACACCGATAAAAAATAAAGAAACCAACATCCAATTTCTTACCGTACAATAGAGAATGCCTTCTCTTTCCCATCGCCGGGGAGATGTTTGAACTTTCGAGGATATAATGGTAATCTTTTCGCCGCTATTTTTTATCCGTCTGATCAGGTCGACATCTTCCATTATCGGGATTTCTCGGAAACCTCCAATTTGGTGAAAGAACTTTCTTTTTATAAAAATGACCTGATCACCATAGGGCATGTTCATGATCCGGGACCTGATGAACACCACCTTTTCAATGATTCGAAAGACGACTTTTTGGGATCGAATCCCCAAGTCAAACGCGCCGCCAACCACATGCTGATGATGCAGTGTGTTAAGAATTCTCTCGAGTGCATGATGTTCCATTGTCGTGTCCGCATGCAGAAAGATAAGGATATCTCCCTTTGCAATGTCTGCCCCTTTGTTCATTTGGGACCCGCGGCCTTTTTTTGCCACTTCCTTTTTTACACAGCTATCTGTTATGGCTTGTATCGTATCCATTTGAGGGTTTCCATCAATAACAATGATTTCAGCGTGTTGAGAGAATTTTAGATGGTAAAGATGCTCGATGGTCTGATTGATGGTTGATGACTCCCCAAGCACAGGGATGATGATGGATAGCTGATATTTCATATAGATACAGCACTGACAGTTTTGTTCACTATTGTAGCAGAACCGATTCCTTTTTCAACCCCTGTCCTTAAGTGATCATCGTTTTCATTGAGAAAGCGTGTAAAATAGAAGATCGATTCTGGGTTACGCTCAAATAAAATCGCATCCTCATTTTTTAACTTGACGGTCACTATCGCTATGATTTATACAAATTATTAGAAACTGTTGTAATCTACCCGGTCTTTTCGCTATAAAGGAACGGTTCTTTTATCGGCGTGACGACCTGGAGTTTAGGGCAGGTTCGCGTAACAGTTAAAAGGAGGTCAGGGTTTGGCACAAGGAACAGTGAAATGGTTCAATGATCGTAAGGGATACGGTTTCATTAATCAGGAAGAGGGTCAGGATGTATTTGTCCACTTTTCTTCCATCGATGGGGCCGGGTTCAAGTCACTATCCGAAGGTGATCGAGTGAGTTTCGATGTGGAGGAGAGTGACCGTGGACCCGAGGCCAAGAACGTCATAAAGATGTAGTTCATCAGATTTTTTGGGGCATCTTTTTGTTTTTTTGCCTGGGTGCCCTTTTTATGTCGTCGGCTCGATATAAAAATTAGTTCTTCCAACCCAGAACCCCTCTCTTTTCTCTTTATAATGAAGTTTCCTTCATTTTCTTAAAAAGCGTTTTATGAACGGCTTTTTATGTCTGATCGATTCATATCCTACTTATAACCTTTAGATATTTAAAGTATTATTTAAAAACAAACTTTCTTGATCTTTTCTCTTGACAGTGGAAAAATTCCTTTGATAAATGAATGAATATTCATTCATATTGTAAATCAACAGAACAACAAGGAGGTTTCCCATCCGGACAAAAGGAAAAACAAATGATAAATACCATCGAATCCTTGAGGCGGCCGTAAAGGTATTTGCCGAACAGGGATTTTTTCAGTCGACCATTTCACAAATCGCCAAAGAGGCGGGAGTCGCTGATGGTACGATTTATCTCTATTTCAAAAATAAGGATGATATTCTTACTCAGTTTTTCAGCTACAAAACAAAACTGGTATTTGACCGGTTCAAAGAAGCGGTCGAGATGGGTCCCAATGCCATTGAGAAACTCAGAAATCTTATTCGGAAGCATCTCGAGGAATTCCAGCGTGACCGAAACATGGCGGTGGTATACCAGACTGAAACACACCAAACCACACGAATGGCAGAATATCAGATAAAAGAAATGTCAAAGAAATACCTCGATATTATTTCGGAAATTGTCGAACAGGGCCAGCAGGAAGGGAGCATCCGCAGGAATCTGTATCTCGGTTTAGTGAAGCGTCTCATTTTAGGGTCGGTTGATGAGGTGATCAATACCTGGCTGCATTCTAAAAAAAATTATGATCTTGTTTCCATGGCAGATCCGCTGGTCGAGCTTTTCATAGAGGGGTTGGGGAAGAAGCGTGAAACTGATTCTAGCCCATGAATCTGTCCCTCGGATGTAAAATAAATAAGGAGAAATGATATGTCAAAACGAAGGGTTTTTGCCGGCGGTGAGTTCCTGATCACCGACAGTGAACCGGGCGATGTGTTCATCGTTGAAGAAATGACGACGGAACACAAGATGATTTATAGGGCGGCAATCGATTTTGTGAAAAAGGAAATTTTACCGAATGACGAGCAGTTTGAGAAGATAAATGAAGACTATGCCCGGTCACTGCTTGAGATGGCAGGTAATTTGGGACTCAATGGAACAGATATCCCTGAAACCTATGGGGGAGAAGACATGGACAAGACCGGTACCTGTCTGGTGACCGAAGCGTTGGGAGGTGCGCCTTCTTTTACAGTTTCACACGGCGCACATACCGGAATTGGCACCCTCCCGATAGTTTATTTTGGATCCGATGAACAGAAAAGAAAATACCTTCCCAAGCTGGCGACCGGTGAATGGTTTGCAGCCTACTGCCTGACCGAAACAGGTGCAGGATCAGATGCACTCAATGCCCAGACAACCGCCAGCCTTACCGAAGACGGTAAATTCTATATCTTAAACGGCGAAAAAATTTTTATTACAAATGGCGCGTGGGCCGATATTTACATCGTTTATGCAAAGGTCGATGGAGAAAGTTTTACCGGATTTATCGTCGAAAGGACTTTTCCGGGCCTTTCTTTGGGAAAAGAAGAAGATAAAATGGGGATAAAGGGGTCTTCGACCACTTCCGTAATCTTAAAAGACTGCCGGGTGCCGAAGGAAAATGTTTTGTTTGAAATCGGACAGGGGCACAAGATTGCTTTTAATGTTTTGAATATTGGCCGTTACAAACTCGCGGCAAGTACCGTCGGAGCGTGCAAAATTGCGATTACAGAAGCTGTAAAACATGCAAATTCGAGGGAGCAGTTTGGTCGCAAAATCAGTTCGTTCGGCATGATCAAAAACAAATTGGCCGATATGAGTATCCGCACCTTCATGGCTGAGTCCCTTGTATATCGTCTGGCAGGTGCAATCGATGACAGATTCAACACCCTGGATGAAACAGCAAAACAACAGGGAGCAGAGAATGCAAAAACGATTGAAGAGTATGCTTCGGAATGCTCCATTGCAAAGATTTACGGAAGCGAATGTGCTGATTTTTGCATAGATGAACTGGTTCAGATATTTGGCGGCAGTGGCTATATTGCAGAATATCCGCCCGAACGGATGTACAGGGATGCGCGGATCAACCGGATCTTTGAAGGAACCAATGAGATAAACCGGTTGTTGATTCCGGCGACCATTTTAAAAAGAGCGATGAAGGGGAGACTTGGCCTCCTCAATGCGGTCCAGGTTGTGGGAGAGGAAATAAGAAATTATCTGTCCGATACCGTAATAATGGGTGATGCTCCCCTGGCAGCTCAAGAACGGCTGGTAAAGATCAGTAAAAAGATCTTCCTGCTCGCTGCGGGTAAGGCTGCAAACAAATTGATGGGAAACCTGGCGGAAGAACAGGAAGTGATGGGATTTATGGCCGATATGATCATCGAGATTTATGTAATGGAGAGTGGTCTGTTGAGAGCCATGAAAATCATTTCAAAAAAAGGCGAATCAAATGCCCAATACCACGATGCCGCAGTTAAGATTTATATAAATGACACATTCCCCAAAATTGTGCACTGGGCCAAGCAGATTCTCGCCTATGTTGAAGCCGGGGACGATCTGGCCGCCCAGGTCGCCACGATTAATAGACTGGCCGATTATCCACCAATCGAAACCATCGCCCTGAGGCGTCTGGTGGCAGAAAAAGTGATAAAAGCGAGAAAATATCCGTTCTGATATTTAGGAATTAGGGTCTGATTTACGCTTCTCCATCTCCCCGGCCCGGAGTTCCTTTCTTAAAATCTTTCCCACGTTGGTTTTGGGGAGATCGGTCCTGAATTCAATTTCAGTGGGAAGTTTGTATTTGGCCAACCGGGTTTCACAGTATGAGATAAAATCTTCTTTGGTAGCGGTTTCACCTTCTTTCAACACCACAAAGACCTTAATCGCTTCACCACGGGTGGGATGCGGAATTCCGATGGAACAGGCTTCTTGTACCTTGGGGTGGTCATAAAATACCTCGTCGATATCACGCGGATAGACATTGTAACCTCCGGATATGATCATATCCTTTATTCGATCGACGATGTAGAAATAACCGTCCTCGTCCATCTTGGCGATATCCCCTGTATGGAGCCATCCGTCGGTCAGTGTTTCTGCAGTTTCATCCGGCATGTTCCAATAGCCTTTCATAACCTGGGGACCCTTGATCAACAGTTCGCCGGTCTCCCCAACCGGGATGTCGGTTTTCCTGTCATCCAGGGCCACAATTCGGCATTTTGTATCAGAAACCGGTAGACCGACACTCCCGATCTTTCGCTTCCCACCGGCGAATGGGTTGCAATGGGTGACGGGTGACGTCTCCGTTAAGCCGAATCCTTCAACAATAACCGCCCCGGTCTTTTTCTCAAACTCGTGAAGAACTTCAACCGGAAGTGGCGCACTGCCTGAGAAACATCCCTTGATGGAGGTGAGATCGGTCTTATCGATATCTGGATGATTTAATATTCCGATATACATGGTAGGAACAAGGGGAGCAAAGGTCGGTTTGAATTTCCGGATGGCTTCAAGAAGCGCTTCTGGTTGGGGTTTTGGGACAAGAATTTGGCTCCACCCCATGAATACCGAAAAATTCATGACGCCGGAAAGTCCAAAAACATGAAAATAGGGAAGGGCGCTCAGCATGACCTCTTTCCCTTTTTCAAAATCCGGAAACCAAGAGGCGATCTGTTGGACCTGTTTGCTCAGATTCCCATGGGTCAGTATGACGCCTTTTGAAATGCCGGTTGTTCCACCGGTATACTGATACATGGCTATATCGTTAAAACTGAGATCGACCTTTGGCAGGACGGTAGTACGATCCTTTAAAGTGTCTTTCCATTTGTAAACATCTTTGGCAGATTTGACATCGGCGGATAGTTTTTTCTTTTTCGCTACAAGCGGAAACAGCAGGTTTTTGGGAAAGGGAAGATAATCACCGATTGAGGCATAGATGATCTGTTTAATCTTTGTTTTTGGCCTCAGATCGATCATTCGATTTCCGAGGAGATCCAGGGTAATGAGAATTTTTGATTCAGAATTATTAAACTGGTGCTCCAGTTCCCGATCTGAATATAGCGGGTTGTTCATCACCGCAATGCCACCGATTTTCAATATGGCATAATAGCTGGCCAAACAAGGAATGATGTTGGGTAAAAGTACAGCGACGCTCTCCCCTTTTTTGATACCAAAATCGGTCAGGCAACCGGCAAATGCGTTGACCATCTCATTGAGCTTGGCATAGGAGATGGTGTACCCTTGAAAAATCAGGGCGGTTTTGTCCGGAAACTTTTGAGCAGACGCCTCCAAAAAATTAGGAAGGCATTTTTCTTCATAGATAATATTTTCCGGAACTCCTTTTTCATAATGAGCAAGCCACGGTTTATCCTGATAGGTCGTATGGTCGGTCATGTCTCCCTCCTCTTCGGTTTATTGAACACTCAAGTTTGACGGCTTCGTAAAAAGTCCAACTTCTGTGTTGCGCTGCATCCTTCGTCATTGCAGCATACTGTAAGTACGCCTCATTCCTCAGGATTTGCGCGTCTTGAATTTGACCCGCCTCCGGCGGATTACTTTGCCGTCTAATTTCAACTTTTACGAAACCGTCAAGTTTCACACTCTATATTTTACGAAGACCCGTATCCAACATAGGGCGCGCTGAAATTTTTTGCCTAACGGGAGGCGTAAGCGCTTTTGATTTGAAACAAGGATATCCGTAGCTGGAAATAATCATATTGTCAAGAATGCAGACGGGTTGGATTGGCGGCAAGGGCTGAAACCATCGGATTTTCGGTCTATTTTTTTCTTGACAGGGAGATAGCACATTTATAAGAAATGAATGAGCGTTCATTCATTTAACACCCCTATGGCTGCCTGCCAAAGAGTGCGAGGAAAGGAGAGGACCACGGATATGGGGACCGTTTTGATTTCTCCGGCTGAAGCATCTTTTTTCGGCATACCGACCGTGATTTTTTCGGTTTTTATTCTAATTTTTGGCATCGGTATATTTACGTATATAATTATTCGAAGGATTGCTCCCCTTCTGAATGCTGCAGCCGATCCAAGACTCGACCGGATCATGGATCGGGCCAAAAATACGGTTAGAATAGCAATTTTTCAATATCGCCAGCCAAGGTATCTCTTTGCCGGCATCTTGCATATTCTCATTTTTGCCGGTTTTGTGATCATATCGCTTCGTTCGATTACGTTGGTGATGCTCGGGATTTTCGAAG
>DRHF01000015.1 GCA_011049715.1 Desulfobacterales bacterium | reverse complement strand
CGTACACAGTAAGCGCTTTAAAACTATAAACAGAAAAAAGTAACGAAGTATAGTAAATCTGGAATAAGATTTCTGCTTTTAATCAATGTTGCCAGACCCGGCACGGCCAATTTTACTGTTGATTATTGTATCTCGCCGTTAAGATTAAAACAAATTTTAAGATAAAATCAACTTATAAAATTATTAAAATTGTTGGTATAATGGTGAATGGAGACATATTGGCCGGGATTTTTGCGCCAGTAAGCTCGAACTTCCTATGATGTAAAAAAAAGAGATGACATTTGAAACTATATATGGTACAAGATATTCTTGCACAAACACCTCTCGCAACGGTCCTAATCCGGGAGAAATATTTTACATTTAATCCTTCCATAATTCATTCATTGACTTGAACAGTTCCCTCGGCCGGCCTGTACTCAACAATACCGAATAGCTATCCTTTGTGGGTATACAAGCAACCTTTGAAGGATCGGTTACATACAGCAATGCCTTCTCCCCGTTTTTCAATTTGAACCACCCTTCCTTGTAGCCCGGAAGCCCGATTCCGTTTTTTCTTATTTTCGGCTTATACACCTTCATGGTGAATCAGAAGGGCTCCGAAGCATGAAGGTAAGTGTAAAGTTCCCTGATGGGAATGTCACCCTTTCTTAATTCGATGAATTGGTATCTTCATTTTACTGCTTCGAAAAGGTCAAACCAAATTTGAATATGGGTTAAAGCCAGAAGGACTAAGGGATAGTCTCGGTTTAAGCGTTCAGGAATAGGGAGAACCAGCTCTGCATGGAATATTCCAGCGACTCATCATCGCAATCTTCATCTTAGACCCCTCATCATTCTTTCAGCCAGCTATTATACAAACCATTCCTATTCATAACAGGCTCAAAAGGGCATCTTTTTCAACGGTTGCGCCACAAATCACCTTGTCTGCTGCTCCATAATAGATGTAGTACTTGTCTTCAATCTCACAAATACCTGTTCCATATACGACCTCGTTGGCTTCCCCGTGAAGTTCATAGTCTTCTTCTGGCTCAAGAATCGGTTCAGAATATCTACTTACGATAGAAGATGGGTTCTCCAGATCGAAAAGGGCAACCCCAAGCCTGTAAACAGATTCCTCATCGACCCCATGATATATGAGCAACCAGCCTTTTGCAGTCTTTACAGGCGGGCTTGCGGCCCCGATTCCGACTCCATCCCATCTTCCTGCAACAGGTTTAATTACCGTTTTGGAATCCTGCCAATGGATAAGATCTTCTGAAAAAGTGATCCAGATGCTGCGTGGAGGGTCCATAGGGCGGTAATACATCACATACTTTCCATTTATCTTTTCCGGGAAAAGAACCGCATCCTTGGCGTCCATGTCTGGCAGGACTACACCATATCTTTTCCATTGGATGAAATTATGGGTGGAAGCCAGAGATACCCTAACTCCATGAGTAGAGTAGCTGGTGTAGGTAGCATAAAATCGATTATCCAGGAAGACAAGCCTTGGATCTTCACAGCCTTTACCCTCAAGGATGCCTCTTGGTATGAAAACGGGCTTGTCCAACCTCAAGAATTCGTAACCGTTGGAACTGATTGCATAGCCTATCCGAGAAATATTGTCATCCCCCACAGCCCTGTATAGGAGATGAACTAGTCCGTTGTGACACACAGCCGCAGGATTAAATACAAGCTTTGATTCCCAGACATTCTCCTTTTTTTTCTTTAAGATCGGATTCTGTAAGAATCTTTTAAGCATAATTTATTCTTCCTCCTCATAGATAGCCATGCACACGAGCCTATCGTGCTGCACCGTAATAGAGAAACTACTGATTGGTGTGGCATATTAACCCTTCAGCAACGCAGTGATTTCCAGTTCTGTATTTGTGACCATAGTCTTGCGATAAATTCAAGATTGGCCCATCGGCCCTTTTCAGGGCCTAGCTTCCTCCATGAAATACATGATATACATTCCATACTATTTTTTCTGAAACAATCACGCTCGCTTTCAATTGACCACTATCCCATGATTCTTCTCTCGCTTCCAGAACCAGACCATGTTTTTTCCAGTGGAGGAGATCCTTTAAGGCGGCCAGCCAGATGTTGGATGCATGATATTTCCGGTTATTACCGACATAGAATAGAAAGCAGGTGTCTCCTGCCTTGGCCACCCTTGGGTCTTCACCGCCACCCCTGTCAAAATCTTCATCAGGACTTAAAACGGGCTCAGGATGAGGGGTGAAATAAAGACCGTCGCTACTTTGAGCAATTCCAATTCTTCCGGTTAGACCATCCTCGGTTTCAGCCCGCTAAAGCATCCAGAAACGGCCCTCTTCTTTAATCACAGCGGGGTTATACACACCTCTGGATTGAAATCCTTTTGAGGGGACTAAAATTGGGTTGCCACGATAATCTTCAAATAGGCCAAGGGGAAAGTCATTGACTTTCATGGTGACTACTTACCTCGGTCTTCCAAGGTTAACAAAAAAATCGATAAAAAGCTTTGCTATGATTTCAGGGGAGTTCATTTCGACAAATCCATAGGCTGCATCAAGGATATTTTTTCTCTTCTCTTCGTCTCTAAATAATTCGATTACCATTTTGTTGAGCTCTGAAACATCATTATAATACAAAAGCTCATTCTTTAAGGGGGTAAAATAGTCCGATCCTTCAGGTACAAAGATTGGGCAACCTGCACCCAGGGCCTGAAAGGCTGTTGATGAAACGACTCCCAGATAGAGGCTATTAAATTTATGTAAGATGAGACAATCGGAGGCAAAAAGATAATCGTCAAACCTCTTTTCTGAGAGTACCTTCTGCTCCCGGATGATCATCCATGGCGGCGGTTCATTTTTTTCAACCATTTGATAGTCAGAAGGAACCACATAAAGCAAGATAGCCTCCTTTTTTAGATCTCCCCTCAGATCTCTAAGAAATGGCTCGTAGCCTCTATGACAAAAGATGTAGATAATCCGCTTATCCAAAGGAAGGTTGAGCTCTTTTCTCATTTCGTTCTTATCCCTACTTCTGGCTGGAAAACAAGGAAAAGGGATGAGTTTGGCATGGTGATACACATCATTTAGGAAATCCTGCTTTTTATCAAAGTAGACCACCCCATCCCAGTCAAACTGGTAAAACCAGGGTTCTTGGGGAAGTTTATTTTCGTGTACCACATGGACTGTCCTGGAACGACGTTTGATTAAGGGAAATATCTTTGAAAGGCCTTCAACCGGAAGCATCCTTAGATCCTGAACTACGAGCACATCGAAGTCCGTTGAAAGAATAGGGCGGGGGTCCAAGAAATTCGTTTTTTGGGTGCCAAAGCATCTTATCACATAATCCTCATCTTCCTCTCCAGAAAAGCTTTCCCCATGAAAGTCGTCTTTTATGTGTGTGAATATGGTCACATCATGCCCCATTTCCTTCCAGGCTTTCCCCAGAGGCTCTGCATGGACTGCTACACCTGAGTCAGTATTCCAGGCTGTCATCATTGCAATGTGCATCGTTCTTCTCCTTGTGAAACTATTTCATGCTCATAAATTCCTCCCCGTTTCCAATCTCTAATCTCAACAGTCTGTTCGCTATCCAGAGCGGGTAAACCAGAGAGCTTAAGAGTCTCTCCTATCCCCTCCCAATCTCTTCCAACTACGAAGGATCCAGCACCCTGGGCATGGGCCAGCCTTCCTGACTGAGTGGCATTGTTGCACCAAAAGACAGTAAAATCAAGGGCCCTGAAGGCCTTCGGAAAAATATCTTCAGGAATATAGACTTCAAAAAAGAAGTTCTCTTTTCCATCGTGACTGTCAGTAATGGACAGAAGTGTTGGATGAGGAAACGAGAGGCAGTAGTCTATTTTAGCCTTCAAATATAGGGTTAAGACTTCATTAGATGCAGCGAATTCATTCAGCTTAAAAGAGATGACTTTCCAATAGCTTCTTGTTATATGATCCAAAATATAATGCATATAGGTACCAATACCGCATATGATTGGAGGAAATGTGCTGACAAAGGAAATCATAACTAATCTATTCCTTTCATTATGAGATGGTATTTTGTTGTGATTAAATCACTTTTATATTTCCCGTTTTGAATGTTCCTTTTGTAAATGGAGATTCAGGATTAGTAGCTTGACGTTCAATGGCCAATTGCGGCTGCATTTGGTCTATATGTTCCGGATAAGGAATGGGTTTTAATGATTGTGGAAATATCCTCACCCTCCTTTCTTCTAGCATGATTTCAAACAGATCAATGTACTGCATTGCTATTGCTTTAGCTGAGTTTGATTCTAAAAATGCCTCCAGGGCACTTTGTGATGCTCTGTATTTCTCTCCTTCTGTCAAAATGTCCATAAGATTGCCCTTGAATTCCTCGAAGTCCGAATAGGTAACCACAACATCTTTCATGGTTTCGAAGTAGTTGGTATTTGAAGCAAGGATCAGACAGCCAGACCCCAAACATTGATAAGCCGTGCTCGATACGACAACCCCATTGCAGGGAGAACGGTGGATGATCAAAACATCAGAGGCATGAAGATAGTCATAGAGCCTCTCAATAGAAGGAGATTCCTTTCGGAGCTCCATATCCACCATCTCCAGTCCTTTCAGTAAATCGATATCCTTTTGGGAGACTATCAGGAGCAGGCAGGGAAAGTGGGTGCTGACTTCTCGAATGAGACATAAGATCGGAAGATGCGCTTTCAGCCTGTGTCCGAAAATCAGTATAATTTTCTTGTCTTGAGGAAGACCCAATTTTACTCTGGAGGCCATCTTTTCTCCTCTTCGTAACGGCATACAAGGAAAGGGGATCAGGCAGATCTTCTTTTCAGGATGGTATTTTTTCAAGAATTCCTCGTAGCGCCGGTCAAAGCATACAATGCGATCCCAATCAAATTGATAGAAGGAAGGATCAGCTGAAGGCCCATTGTCATGGATTACCGTGAGCGTGCTTGCCTTTCTCTGAATATGATAAAATATTTTATCAAGGCCATCTTTGGGTAGCATGCCCAGGTCTTGTGTGACAAAGATTTCGAAATCTGCTTCCAATATAGGGCGAGGATCAAGATAAGGAGACTTGGCTCCGGAGATTGTAAAACACCTCACCACATAATCTTCATCCTTTCCCACGATCGCCGTTCCGTGAAAGTCATGGGTGAAAAAAGAGAAGACCTTAAGATCGTGGCCCATCTTTACCCATTCACGTCCGATCAATTCGGCATGTATTGAAACGCCAGAATCCTCATTCCAGGCCGACATCATTGCAATCTTCATTTCACTTGCCTTTTTGCAGATTTTGCACTATAAGCTAAATGAAAACCTTAAATAGAATAGACATTCCAATCTATAAACTTCTTGATATTTATAGCGTTTTACGATTTTTGAAAATATAAGAATTTGGTTTTTGTGCTTGCCGTGATTCATTATCATTTTTATTCAGTTCCCACCCTCTGGGATTCACTGTTATGTATAATATAGCGATAATTGTGGAGAATCAAAGATAAATTATTGGTAAGAAAGGCATCACAAAGAAAGTTATGAAAAAAGCTAAAAATGATATAGACTTGCCCCACAATTATGTACTAAAAAATTTCCGTCCTCTAGCGTGAGTTTATTCCGTAGCACCAAACTCAACATCATATATAATTAATTGTATATTAATCAGTTAGGAATATTTCAAACGTATACACCAACACCATTAAATTTCGGACGATTAATATGGAAATCCTTTATCTTAAGAGCTTCCATCTTTCACGTCCTTTTATCAATATTAAATTAATAGTTTATTAATATAGAAAAATTGATTTTTACTGTATTATTTATGATGGAACAGTAATAATGAAATTAATTAGTATGAATAAAAATTTTTAAGGAGATATCATTATGAAGTTATCCTAAGAACCCCAAGTTGAACAAATCGGTACATCTGAAGTCCAAACTTCCATAATTGGTTTTATTGGAAGATTATGGAAAACAAATGGGGATGGATATATCTCTTTGCTGCACAATGGATTCTCTTAAATGTCGCAGCGGATTCAGTGACACCGGGAGCCATTGAAGCGTTTATCTATACCGATATAGCTTTTGCACGTCATTTTCTCACTTATCCGGAATTTACATTTCACACACTAATCGTGTCTTTGTTATTCTGGACCGGGCAAAAAAAATCAAACAAGATACTTAATATTATATTTATTTCATTATTTATCATTATTGTAGCTTTACTTATTATTGGTGTATTTACACGATAATTCAAGATAATAATTTGCATCACCTTAGCCGCAAATGGAAAGATACTATTAAATTGAAGATATTAAAGAAGATAGAAATTCTCAGCAAATCATAGATGACATCCGGGAAAAACTAAAATACTGTATATTTTACTCATCATAGTAAAATACATAAGGGGCTCGAACCCTGATTTGTGATTAAACTAATAACAATAATCAGTGATCAAGGCAACCCCATTTGTTTCTTCGGGTGTAATGTCTAAATCAGCCAGCATCGAAATTACCGTTGGTGTCCGTCAGGGTCGAATAGCCGCCAGGCTCGGCTGTGACAGCTGCCCCCGCTGTGGCCGGCAAATGTATCGACAAAGTAGATTCCCGCAGACACCCTGCCCAAATAATTCAGGTTGAAGTTCGCTGCCGTTATCTGGCCGTCTGAAATGGTGATCTGCGTGCTGGCACTGCTGTACCCATTTTTTTCCACCGATAGGGTATAGGTCCCGGCCGGCACATCGTGGATCTCGTATCCGCCGTCATAAAGAGATACATTGCCGAATTCATATCCATCAGTAAACAGCGTGGCATAAGGCACGGGATCACCGGTATCGACGCGATTAATGGACCCTTTAACGGTGCCTTTCGGACCTCTGTAAGGCGTCAGCTGAGCAGGCACCATGCCCTCCCCCTCCAGATTCAGCCGCAGCTGGCGAACATCATCGTATTGCGGGTAAACATCTGTCGGTTCGCGAATGCCATCGCTGTTGGTGTCTTCGGAGTTGCTGTACCACGGAACCCATGCAAACTTTTCCCAGGAAAGATTGGCCAGGATGAACGGATGAACCGCGATGATCTCCGGCCATTTATACCAGCGTTCGCCGAAAGCATCCACGTTGTAGTCTGCGGCCATCCGGCGGTTGGTTTTGGGCCATCCCTCATAAGAGATCCCCAGCTTTTCACCGTAAGCGGTCTCGGTGATCATCACCGGAAAGCCTCGCCGAGAGCGGGGAGGATTCCCATGGGGTTTTGCGATCACATCCAGATCCAGGATATAGCTGTCAACGGTCTTGCTGGTTTCGATAAACACATCACTGTCATGCAGGTTGTAATGGGGCGGGGTTGCTTCCGGATAGGGGTGGGTCCCCCACACATCGAATGCGAACTTGGCCTCCGGGTTATGGGTAAAGGCCGCATCCCACCAGCTCGGTCCGTTCTGGCCGGGAGTCAAGGTTTTCAAGGTGCCTTCCAGTCCCAGCTCCGGATGGAGCGCGGCCGCCTCTCTTTCGGCCTGGTGCACTAAATGGTGGGCCTCCACAAGGTAGTCGGCAAACACGTCCGGCGGCACAAAATCGCGTTGATCATTGGGCTCGTTCCACAACTGTAAGTATACGAGCCTGTCCGCGTATTCGGGATGAGCGATCTTGTAGTTCAAAATGCTCCAGGCCACATTGCCGGCATAGCCGGGATCGGGAAGGTCACCGCCACTGCCGTCCTGAACACGAATGCAAGGGACCAGATTTAGCTGGAAGGCCTTTTCGATCCAGGGTTCAAAGTCAAACACCCAGTCGAAAACAAATCCCCCCCCTACCAGATGTTTGGTCCACTCCATGCCTACATCAAGCGCAGGCCCGCCGTCCTTCAGATTGTGCATGCCGAAGATATTTTTACGCTGATAAAAAGGTTCCTGCTGTGCCTCAAAAGTAGCCCCGGTTAAAAATGGCATAACAAGGATAGCCAGTATCACCAGGCTAACCACTGGTCGCCGTCTAAAAAGCTTTTTTGCGAATATATTCCCATCATTTTTTTGTAACAAGTGAAACCCCCTCTGTAAAAATATTCTTAGATGGAATCAAACATTGCACGATATGAAACTCCTCAAAACGCCGGAATAAAGGAGTTTTGAGGTATTGGATTATTCGATGCTTTATACAAATTTGAAATGATAAGAAGAGTAATAATCACCCGCCTGAGAAAACAGAAGAAAACCACCAGGAATCGTCTATTTTTCCCCATGTTTTGTGATTGCAACACCCGTCCCCTCAATATAAATAAAAAATAGCATGAGTGCTAATTTTTAGCAAGAATAATAGATGATCAGAAAAAGTTTAGTAAGGAGACTTTATTTAGGTGTTAAGGATAAATATCTTTATCGTAATATTTATAAAAAGCTTTCTCATTGAGTTATTCTGCTTAAAAATGGCCTATAGAGCGGCACCCCGGGCAGGACGCGGATTTTAGAATTCCCTATCAATTTACCTGTCACTTCCCCCATATCAGGGGTAATTGTCAGTTCTAAAATCTAAACCCTCATTTCTTTTTTATAACAAAAACACCGTCCCATTTTGTAGGTGGAGGTTCCCTTTGAAATTGTATACATCGTTTTACAAAAAGCCGGGCCGGGCCATCTGTGGGATGAATTTGGAGCACCGCCCTGAACAGCCTCTCTGCCTTTTTCCAACTTCTTTCGTTAAACTGATCAAGGCCTTCGTGAAAGAGTTCGACTGCTTCCAAAGTTTCTTTACTCGCTTTTGTTTTTTCATCAACGAGCTCATAGAGCGGAATCGGTTCAAGGATTCCAACCACCCTCACTCTACCTATTTTTCTCATGATAAAATCAGGTCCAGCTTCTATTTTCGTTGCTTCACTTGCCAGAATCCAGGTTCCATACGCTTTGTTTACCCCTTCGAGCCGTGAGGCAAGATTAACTTCATTTCCCATTACCGTATAATTCATTTTGTTGCTGGTTCCCATGTTGCCAACTACCATTTCACCCGTATTGATACCGATCCTTGTCAACAGGGGGCTGGGGCTCAGCTTCTCCCGCATGAACCTCTCATTCAGCTTTGACTCAACTTCTTTTATTCTCACCGCAGCAAGGCAGGCTCTTCTGGCGTGATCTTCAAAATCGACCGGGGCGCCGAAGAACGAGATAATTCCATCTCCTT
>DRHF01000014.1 GCA_011049715.1 Desulfobacterales bacterium | reverse complement strand
TACAACCGTCCCTGTTTCATTTAACTCTAACCGGTTTCCCGCCCCTTGCCATAAATTCGGCCAACGGATCATTCTTTTTCTTTTCGGTCACCTGGACATTCGACCGGCTGCTCGGTGTCATGCCGAATTCAACCATCCATTTTCGCATTTCGAGTTCGGCCCTGTTTTTAATCGCCCATAGGGGTGATTGTACTATATTCCCACCGGACAAAATCTTGCCCTCGACCATTTTCCCATCGACCATCCGGCTTTTGTCTCTTTTGATAGGTGACTTTATATAGAGTCCGGTTCTTTGGAGTTTCACTGTAATATCAACCCAGTTAGCAAAACATTCACAATATGCAGCCAACGCAACTATATCAACTTTAGTCAGCAACCCCACGCCGTGTAGTTCTTTTGCCATCCGCCGCCATTCAGCTTGTGCGACCTTACTTAAATACGCCGGTGCCTTTGGAACCTTGTCCGATGTTTCCGGTTGCGGTTCTTTTTTGTTCGGCTTTCGGTGGTACGTATTTTTGCCGCCTCGCAATTCTTTTATTTTGGTCGGGAGCGGCTTTGTTCCTGGTTTTGGCATTTATTTGGTTTCCTTTTGCATGGTTTCGCATGGTTTAATGGGTGTTTCTTGAACAATGATAGATAGCGCAGCAGCATCATCAAGCGACTCATCGGTATTATAATAGCAAAGTTCCTTCAATTTATTCAATTCGGAAACAAGCTGCTTGAACTTCGGCTCGGACATTTTTTTAGGCCTCCTTTTCTCCGAAAATCAAACTCGGTTGAAAGTGCTTTTCTAATTTTGCGCCCTTTGAACTATTTTCAGACCCCCACATCGGCTGTAAATTCGATAACATCCAGCATCTTTTAAAGTCTTCGTCCTCTGGTTTCGTAAAATTAAAAACGCTTTGGGGTATTATGTGATCGATTTCCCAACCGCCCTTGCCGTAATTCTCCCAGGTCATGCCCGTTTGGAATAACCTTTCAAGATGTCTTATCAATTCATCTATCGTATAGTAAACAAGGCATGTCCATGAGACACCACCCTTACCAGCTTTGAGCGAATAAGCTATTCCACGTGATATTCTATGGTTCAATCGAAACTTTGAATCGCGTTGATATCGTGTTGTTCTATATGAGCACCCATGTTGTTGTCTATATCGTTGCGCAGATATTTTTGCCCAAATTCTATTTTTTTCTTTTTGCCGTTTCCGTGCCATTCGATCCGTTTCCCTGTTTTTATCTATATTGCAAACCCCGGTTTTGTGTAGGTGGAGAAATAGGGTTTTTATCTCAGCTACAGTAGTATTTTTATTAAATTCACAACACTTCCAATGCCTGCCATGTCGTGCGACTCGAATTGCGGCACCCACTATTAATCCGTTAACTGCCGCATCGCTTGTCTTTAGAGTATTACCGATTTCGGTTTTTGATTTTCTTTTTACAAGATAGTGAAATAGAACCTGTCGTTGTTTGGGTGTCACAGACATTCTAATTGCAAACCATGTATTATCTTTGATATCTTTATGGTATTTTGTACCGTTAATCCTTTTTTCTTCTTTAGTCATCGCCATATTGTCCCTTACTCGGTATAAAAATCTCCCCACATTGCGGACATTCGACCTCTTTGGGCTGGCCATCACCGCCGCCCGGCGGGTCAATCATATTCGGATTTGTTATTTCGTCTATTTCGTTTAAGTCGTATGCGGTTAATTCCATATCGATCCTGTTTGTGCCATTTATTTGTTTTCCTTTTGGAGCGTCCGGGTCGGTTCTGCCCCGCCGCTGTTCCGGTGGTCCCGGTCATCGCCTGCTTCGGACGCAATCTTTTTTGGATATGGTTTTCTCAATGGTTCGATTTGCTTTCTCATTTCTTTGTCAAGGGGCATGAGGTAGCGGTGTTTTGGTTTCAACGGTATCGGTGTGCAATCGCTGACCCGGTAAACCTTTGTCATTTTTCCGAATTGCCTTGCCTTTCCGCTCATAGTAACCTGTCTATCTCTATACCTTTTACCATCTGGCCCCAAAAAATCAAACTTTTCCGCTGTTTGGCCGGAATATAACCATCCTGCCGCCTGGTAAATTCCCCCGTGGTGTCCTTCATTAGGATCGGCAAACGAGACAACTAATCTTAAATTGCTTTCCCTTATTTTCAATATTCGCACGGAGACGGCAATCATCCTACTAACTGGCGTGAAATGGTTTTTAAGTGCAATTCGCGTCAATTCGCATACCTGAATATTATTCAGATTATAAGCATCCCCAAGGTGTGGCGACGCTCCGCGCGAAAACAAAACAACACCAATAAACTCACCGGCCTCCCATGCCCCAAGTTTTAAAACGGGTGGCATCGGCATCGTCTTTGAATAATGCCAATGTTCAACGGCATACTTCGCTGCCTCATAGGTCGCCCAGTCTATTTTTAATTCAGGTCGTAAACTCATGGCCGCACTCTGGGCATTTAATGGGTTTCTTTTGGTCAAGCCGCCCTTGTTCATCTTCGGTGCCAGGTTCAAAATTAGAATTTACCATAAAGTCTATTTCATTCAGGGCAAACGCAGTCAACTCCATATCAATATCGAGCACCTTCAATTCACTTAATAATTCGGATAGTTTGTCATTGTCACGTTCGGCTAATTCTGCAAGACGATTATCTGCAATCATGTCAGCGTGCTCAATAGCTTCGGACTCATAATCCTGATACTCGACCGGAGCTTTTTCCATACCGGCCTTAAATGCAGCCTCAAGCGTGCCATGGCCCTTTACGATAAAGCCGGATTGATTTGACACTGTTATCGAATTACGCCACCCCTGCTGTGGATTTGATATGATCTTGCCCAATAGTTCGATCTGACTTGCCGGGTGCGTATTCGGATTTTTCGGATTCATTATTAATTCTACGCATGGGACTATCTTGTCATGGGCGCACCATACTGGGACCTTGCCGATCATTGCGCGGGGTTTGATTTTGGTTTTTTGTTTTTTCATTTGATTAACCTCCTATTGATAACGACCAACTTCCAATGCCGATAATCGGTCGACCATTTATCGTTAAAGTATGCAATGGACCCGCAAGACCGTCCGCCATCATTTTAAACTTACGGATTTCCTCATCAAGTAGGCATATCGGCCCCGGTATCGAATAGAACGTCTTTGGGATGTATGGGACCAGGATACCACCGGCGAACATCCAGCCCAACTTGCCTAAGAACTCGCGCCTGGTTTGGGTTGTCATTGGATTAACCTCCCTATCGGTGTAACTCCTAACGATTGACTCTCTCCAGTTCCCCACAGAACAAGCATCGGGTCTGCTTTGACAATTTCAATCATTTTTTGGCGTAGCTCTCTCATAATACATTCAC
>DRHF01000013.1 GCA_011049715.1 Desulfobacterales bacterium | reverse complement strand
GCCCGCTTTGTCAAACGGTTCCTCGGTATGAATGTACCACTCGATTTCACTATCCGTCAATTTCTTAAAACAGACCTTTGTTTCAACGGTTTCTGAAAAGTATCGGTCCTTTGATTTACAGCAGATGGCATAACCGGTAATAACCTGGTGATTCCTTCCGCTGAGACGTTTGAGCATGGCACGGGCTTCTTTTGTAGAATTCGGTTTTCCCAAGATGGTGCTGCCTATCAAAACGATGGTATCCGCACCGATCACCCAACTCTCTGTATATTTTTCAGAAATCGACTTTGCCTTTTCTTCAGCCAAGGCTTTCACATAGTCATGGGGTGATGACATCGAAACCGTTGTTTCATCAATGTTGCTTGGAATAACGGAAAATGAGAGTCCTACCTTGTTGAGTAAATATCGCCGGCGAGGGGACTTTGAAGCCAATACGATTAATGGATGATCGATAGAAGTCTGCATCCCAATGCATTAGCAAAGAGAACGGGATTTGACAAGCGCTGGAGTTTTTAAAACGAATAAATCGAAAGGTAATACGATAGTAATAATTAATTGATGGTGGATAAATCGCCGGCGAGAAAAACAGTTTACCCTATTGCTGCAAAAGTTGAAAGTGCCGTATATCCAAGGCCTCCGAGGGCGAAGCCGTAGTAAATTACTGCGAGCCCTTGGGAACCCGCCAAAGGCGGATAAACTCCGGAGATGCGGTATCCCTCCAGAGGCGGATCTTCGACCTCAACTTTCCCGAAGGGTAAAAAAAGATGACAAATTTGATACGATTCTTGGATGCCACCTTTGATCGATTCCAGAAACTTATCGCCATTATCTCTAAATCCCTGATGATATTGTTTTTAACACATCTTTGTCATATTTTTTATGCAACTATAGGGTTTCCATCCGGCCAAACAGATCTGAAAGAGGTTGAATAGGGTTGTATCACTCAACCGGCATTAGTCGAATCATCCATGTGGTTTAAAAAGTCCCTGAACCAGGGCGGATTGAACATGAGAATATAAATTAAAAAGAAAGCAGTCAACGGCAGGTAGAAAATGACCACGTCTACCAGCAGTATACCTAAAGAGAGAAAAATCCGTTTCGTCTTCCCCATCGTTATCTCTTCTGGCTTTCTTTGTTTTGGGTGTTTTTTTATCTATCTTGCTACAATTGAGAAAAATAACCAGAAAATTATACCCTGGATGATCCATCCTACTATACAAACGCCTATGGCCCGTGGTGTGCTCTTATAATCAAGCGCTTGTCTTACGGCAATGACCATTGCGATTAACATCCAGATTCCGGTGAGAAAAAAGATGATTCCATAAAGGAAAGGGATGATGCCTAAAACACGGAGTAATCCCGGAGCGCTCGAAAAACCGATTGTTCGAAGCAATTCTCCATGGTCGGCTTTGGTCTGTGGTTCCGGAAAGATTCTGGTGCCGATAAAATAGGTGATATAAGCCCAGATATACCAGCTGATGAGAGCGGTTATTGTTCCGATAACGATTCCGGCGGCACCCGCCTTTCCGATACTCCCGATTCCAGCAGCCACCGCTGAAAGCACAACCAGTCCCATTGCCTGACCCATGGCGCCTTTATCTGCTTCAACCTCTTCATATAGATTAATATCCAACTTGGCCGCCCGAATGATTCGATCCTTAAAATTCGCCATTATAACACCTCTGTTAAATCTATCGTCTGCTTTTTAGTTTTTGACATAAAAGGTCCATCTCTTTATTTGAAACCTAACAAAACAGATCTATTTTTGACAGACTTCCGAATGGGAGTCAAGACCAATACTGAGCTATCCCTGGTCCGAATATCGGGCCGCTCGATAATTATTACTCAAAGTCCTGCATCCCAATCAACCGTATCGCCGCCTGATGTCATACACAACATTTGACAATTTCTCAGATGTCATGCATTACTTAATATCATTAACTCATTCACCGTTTTACCTTGTTTGACTCCAACTAATGGGGAGATGATCCAAAAAAAATAAATCTACCCTTGACCCGTACTATGGTACAGGTCTTATTGTTACCCTATTGGAGGTGAAAGCATGAATCATTTGAGCATCGGTCAGTTGGCAAAACAGGCGAATGTGAATTTAGAAACCATTCGTTATTACGAACGTCGGGGTTTATTGCCCGAGCCGGCACGAAACGAGAGCGGGCATAGGCGTTACACGCTTGATGCGCTCAAACGAACTGAGTTCATAAAACGGACTCAGTCACTCGGGTTTTCACTTCGGGAGATTTCAGACCTTCTTTCGCTGAGGATGGAGCCCGGTACGACCTGCGCAGATGTGAAGGCACGAGTGGAAGCGAAAATAGAAGAAATGCAAAAAAAGATTAGGGATCTTAAAGAGATAGAACGGGTTCTTAAACTTCTGGCTGACAGTTGCACCCGGAAAGGCCCTGTCGGTCTGTGCCCAATATTGGAAGAGCTTTACAAATGAAAGGAGAAAAATGTATATCGATGAGGATTCCACCAATGGAAAAACAAACATCACAACCATCTAAAAAGGGAATCTACGCGGCGATTGCCGGGAGCTTACTGGTTGCATTGTGTTGCTTTACTCCGATCCTGGTTATTACACTTGGGGCAGCCGGCCTAAGCATCTTCACCCCGTATCTTGATTATGTGTTGCTGCCCGCTCTGGTGATGCTGATTGCTTTGTCCTTTTTATCGTATGGAAAATGGAAAAGAGCGTGCAACTCCTGCCCAACAGAAAAAGTTAACTAGTATAGACTATACTTGCTTAAAAAAGGGAATTCATGAAAAGCTTTGATCTGATTATCATAGGAGGTGGGGCGGGTGCTTTTGCCGCAGCAATCAGAGCAAATGAACATAAAGCAAACACCGCCATGATAAATACCGGGCTTCCGTTGGGTGGCACCTGTGTTAATGTGGGATGTGTGCCTTCCAAGCGCCTGCTGCGAGTCGGAGAAATAATGCATCTGGCACGAAAACATGGATTCCCCGGACTCGAGATGGATGTTAAGAAATTCGATTTCCCGACGTTGATCAAGGATGAACTCGATTTAGTATCCCGCCTGCGCAAAGAAAAGTATGAAAAGGTGCTGCGGAGATTGGAATCAGTTGGCTTCATTGAGGGCCATGCCAGGTTTATTTCGAAAAATGAAGTTGTGGTAAATGAAGAAATATTGCAGGCAGATAAAATTATCATTGCTACCGGTTCAAAAGCAAAAGTGCCTTCCATCGAAGGGATTATAGAGGCAGGGTTTGTGACTCACATAGAAGCCCTAAAGATGCAAAAGCTTCCTGAAAGTTTTATCATTATCGGTGCCGGTCCGGTAAGCATTGAGTTCGCCCAGATGTTCTCTCGTTTTGGAAGCAAAGTCACAATCGTTAAGCGAAGCCCCGGTTTGCTGAGGTTTGCCGAACCCGAACTGACACGCCGCCTTGAACAAATACTGGTCGCAGAAGGTGTTGATATCATAACGATCGAAGCGTTCATATGCGCTCGGAGGGAAAATGGAAAAAAAGTGCTGGCCATCTCCGTCGACGGGCGAGAAGTGGAAGTGGACAGCGATGAAATCCTTCTGGCTACCGGCAAAACGCCCAATACAGAAAACCTTGCTCTTGAGCTTGCCGGGGTTTTGGTTGATGAAAAACAGGCCATTGTCGTCAATGAGATTTTCCAGACCTCCCAGCCCCATATTCTTGCAGTCGGTGATGTGATTAATTTGCCGACACGACAGGAACCGACCGCAGGTAGGGAAGGTACGCTGGCGGTTGAAAACGCACTGGGTGGTGGGACAAAGCACAGCATTGATTATGATTCAGTGCCTTTTACGGTCTTTACAGACCCGCAACTTGCAGGGGTTGGTTTAACCGAAGAAGAACAGATGAAGAGGATGGGAACTTGCAATTGTCGAACTGTTTCTTTCGAAAACGTTCCCAGAGCGATTATCATGAACCGAACCGAAGGTTTGATTAAAATGGTCATTCATCCATCAACGGATCAAATCCTGGGTGTGCACATACTTGCGCCGGATGCAGGTGAACTGATCGCTGAAGCCATGATCCTTGTGAAAAACAAAAACACGGTGGAAGATGTGATCAATTCTTTACCGATGTTTCCAACATTGTCAGAATCGATAAAACTGGTGGCCCTATCCTTTAAAAAGGACATTTCCAGTTTAAGCTGCTGTGTCTAGAGAGGGAACGACAATATGAAAAAGAAAATCATATCAAGCCAAAATGTAACTTTAAGTTTGAAGCCAAATCTTTAAAAATTTGTAATTTTTTGTTCCTGGATTTTCAGCCGTAAGGACCATTGGCGGTCGTTGCGGAGATAAATGTCGGCCAGGCGATGAAACTCCTTCGCTTGGGGGACATTGCCTTTTTTGAGCCATGCTTCGGCAAGGTAATAATAGGCTCGTCCGTTTTGGGGGTGAAGATTGACCGAGCGCTCCAACACACGAATTGCAGTGTCAGGCCGGTTTTTTTCTATCAGAGCCCGAGCCTGGTTAATGAGTTCCAGGGAAGCCAGTGCTTGAGGATTTAATTTTGATTTCTCCTCAGCCGGTGTTCTGTCTTCCCTTGACGTCCCGGTTTTATGGGAGGGTATGGTATCAGGCTCAATCGGTTGAGATGCCTTGACGTCCGCGACAGATTCGGCAGGAGCAGGTGTCGGCTGCCATATGACCATCTGAGTACAGCCAACCCATAACAAGAGCACCATTCCAAGAACGATCCAGTTAAGAAGGCGGCGCAAGGTTTTTCACTCCTTTCCATAGTTTTTCAAATATAGAAAGCGGGGGATGTAGAGGGCATCGGGTTGTCGGTGCCTGATTTTCAAGAAATACTTCCGCGACCGGGCGGGGACAGCTGCCCTGCACGGCCAGTTTGCCGCTGTCTTCGCACACCACCTTGCGGACAACTCCGGGTGGGTTGTGAAACCAATCACCGGAAACATATTGTGGAATGGCCTTCATCAGCTCCGACCAGATGGGCAGGGCGGCTCGGGATCCGGTGGTACCTAGTGAGTCGCCGTTGTCGAATCCCACCCACACCAGGGCCAGGATGTTCGGTGTATACCCCACAAACCATGCATCCCGGGAATCATTGGTCGTACCGGTCTTTCCAGCCACCGGCCAATCGATACCCAGATTCTTTAACGAACGTGCAGTTCCCTCGGTCACAACGCTGCGCAGCAGATCATTCATTATATATGCCTTGCCCGGCGAGATCAATCGCCTGATATTTGCATGGCGTTGCTGCAGAACCTTCCCGTTTTCACCCACTACCTCCTTCAGCGACAAGGGGTATGGTTGTACACCGTCGGCGGCAAATACACAATAGGCCCGAGCCAACTCCAACGGGATGACTTCGAAGGCCCCCAAAGCCAGTGATGGGTAAGGTTTGACAGGGGTAGAAAATTGAAATTTAACTGCCGTGTTCACGATGTGTTCCAACCCGATTTGCATGGCAAGGTTAACCGTTGCCACGTTTTGAGAGGTAGCCAAAGCGCGTCTGAAGCTAATCTTGGCCTCAGCGGATTTATCAAAATTTTTCGGCTGCCAAGTTCTACCGTCTATGGAAAAGACCCGGGGCCTGTTATCCAGTTGGGATGTCACGTTGAATTCATCCAACCCATTCAGATAAACAAATGGTTTGAACGCACTGCCCGGCTGTCGTTTGGCTTGGGTGGCCCTATTGAATTGGCTTGCACCATAATCGCGTCCGCCCACCATGGCCAGGATATAGCCGGTTTTTGGCTGCATGACGATTACAGCGCCCTGCAATTTTTTATCAGGATCATCCCGTTTGAGGTCCGGATTTGTAGCCTCCAGCCGGGTTAAACCCGTTTTTAAAGCCTGTTCAGCTGCTTCCTGAACCTGGGTGTCCAAAGTCGTATAGATGGAAAGCCCCAAGCTGGATAGAACTTCGGACGAGTAGAGAGTGGCAAGCTGGTGGGTCAGGTAATCTATGAAATAGGGCGCCTGACGGCTATATCCGGTATAGCCCGCAGGTAGCACAGGGCGAGGGATGGCTGCTTGCAACTGCGCTTCGTCCAGCCAACCCTTGGTGTACATGTTTTGTAAAACCTCATTTCTCCGTTTGTGAGACCGTGATTTGTTCAAATAGGGTGAATATTGATTGGGAGCCTTGATCAATCCGGCCAGTACAGCGGACTCAACTATAGAAAGAGCGCTAACCGGTTTGTCGAAATAAAACCTGGCCGCAGCCCCCACACCGTTGATTGAAACCGATCCCTTCTGCCCCCAATAGATTTCATTCAGATATATTTCAAGAATTTCGTCTTTTTCGTATTTAAATTCAAGAATCAAGGCGATGAGCAGCTCGTTGAGTTTTCGTTTCAGTGTGCGCTCCGGAGACAAAAAATAATTTTTTGCCAGCTGCTGGGTGAGCGTTGACCCTCCTTGGTGAATGGCGCCTTCACGCAAATTGGTGATTAATGCACGCAATATGCCTCGAAAATCAACACCATGGTGCTCGTAAAATCGGCTGTCTTCCGCCGCCAGAACCGCATAAATTAGATGGGGGGGTACCTGTTGAATGGAAATCAGGTGCCGGCGTTCGCGGGCGGGTCCGAAAAAAAGCATCAGCTCCTCGGGCTCCAATTCCAGCAAAGGCATTGATTGACCGGTTTCTTCATTCATCATGGACACGATACGGTTACTCTGAAATTTAATTCGCACCGGGAAACCGATTTGGTCGAGGAAAGGCGCTTTAAAATCGTGTAGATAAAACTCCACTAAAGATTGTGAAAGCCGCATCTCCCCCCTGTGGGTCGGCGTGTGGTCCACGCTTCGGTAACCGAGTCGTCGCAGCTTACTGTGGAAAAGCGCTCGATTAATCGTCTGGCCTCGGTACAGCAGCGTGCTGTCGGAGTAGACTTTTGAAGGGATGTTCCAACGCCGGGTGGCAAATCGATTATCGATTCGTTTGGCCAGATATGTGCCGTAAATGGTGATCCCTACCATGCTCGACAAAAGCACGGCAGCCATCAACCACCATATGAGATTTCGAAATTTACGAGACTGCGGTTTTTTTTTAATCATATCGGTTCCGGAATAGTATTTCCACGAAGTGTCTGAAACTCAAGAATTCCTGTTGTACTGATTTTTATCATAAAACAGTGTGACTTGCAAAGCACACCTCCCTATTTTTAATCTAAAATAAAGTCTCAAGTTTCGCACCTGATATTTTAAGGAAAGTCGCATCAGGCATAAGGTAAAAAGAAATTTTATTTATCCTACACCAGATGCGGAACCGTGCCCCATTGGGGGTGCGAAACTTGAGTAAATTTTCCAGTCATATAAATGATAACGATTATTTCTTCAGATATTTTGTGGAGATCGATGTCAAATTTGTAAATTTGTTTGGAAGGGAAGGGGGCATCAATATATTGAACTTTAAAATATCAAACTTAGTTGTGTGAGACGATTTTATGAAATAATTTCATAATCTTCATGAAAATTTCTTGTTTTTTTAGAACCCTAATGATCTATTAAATTTTTGAAATCACAATCACCAATGTGCCTGGGTGGCGGAATAGGTAGACGCAAGGGACTTAAAATCCCTCGGAGCACAGTCTCTGTACGAGTTCGATTCTCGTCCCAGGCACCAGTGAAGTCAAGGGTTTAGATGGAATTCAGAGTCCTTTTTTCTTGCCAATAATTTAACAACCCCACTTTGGTTCAATTAGAAATATGAGTTACCAATCTTTGTGTATTTTATAAATTGGAAACATGATGTCCGGCAAGATAAAAAGGAGTCGCCGATGCTAGATTACGTTGAGATAAACCCGGATGTTAAACCAACAGCAACCGTCATATGGCTACACGGGTTAGGAGCCGATGGGCATGATTTTGAGTCGATAGTGCCGGAGTTGCATCTGCCTGAAGCACTGCCCATTCGTTTTGTCTTTCCCCATGCGCCAAAGCGTCCGATTACGATCAATGAAGGTATGATCATGCGCGCCTGGTATGATGTCGCTGATCTGGACAGCGAACAAAAGATGGATGTGAACGGTTTTCTGGAATCCGTTGATCAGGTGACCGGATTAATCCGAGATGAAATGCGGTCAGGCATGCCTTCTGAACGGTTTATCTTGGCGGGTTTTTCCCAGGGTGGCGCTATCGCCTTGTTCACCGGGTTGACAATCGAAATGAAGCTTGCCGGCATCATGGCCTTATCTTGTTATCTCCCCCTCGTTGCTCAACTGGATAAAAAACGAAATGGGATAAATCAGGATATTGCTATTATGATGTGCCACGGCATCATGGATCCTATGATTCCGATGGCAAAGGCTTTTCAAACTCGGAAGGAATTGATGAGGCTGGGATATCAGGTAAGTTGGCACGAATACCCTATGATGCATGCGGTGAGTCCGGAGGAAATCGACGATGTGCGGGCGTGGTTATTGAAGGTGTTATAATAAACGGAGTGTTAACTCGCATGTTGAACTTTGCATGGAAATAATGGCGCAATGAACGTTATTAAAAACATTAACATGGGGTATCCCCAGCAAACTTTTGATTTTGATCAGTCCCATACGCGGGATTTAAAAAAAATACTTCTTTTTGTTGATGTTTGGATTGCCGACAACGATCGAGCCATGCTTGACCAGCTTGTAAACCATTTTTCCATACAACCTGATAAATGGTCAGAAACGTATATCCTGGAGTTGCTGAACAACCTGTTTCAAGATGATAAAATCCACTTTATTATTGATGGGAAGAAAATCCTGCCTGAGAACGTCAAAACCCATTTTTCCGGGACTGATCCTTCGAAACTGCCATTTCTGCAGGCGAGGGAGATTCTTTCTGTTGTAAGAACCCATCTTTCCGATCCTGCTCAATGGCAATATGTCGAAATCACAAAACCTGAAAAGATTGAAGAACCTGAACTGTTAAGGGTCCAACATCTGGGCAAAAAATTGTTCGGAGATGTCGGTGGAGTGGGTCAAAACAGCCTGTGCCGATATCTTCGCAGACATCTGCGTATGTGGAAAAATGATTTGGAAATGTTTCAAAAAATTGCCGGGGGAGGGCAATATCCGGGGACAAATGAGATCCAAAAAGGGCTGACGCTTACCAGGAAGCTTCTAAATGTTCATGAGCCGTGCGAATTCATAGAAGCTTTTATCAACAATGAAGACCGGCTCAGCGATGCAGGTTATCATTTTGCTATTTTGGAAAATTTTTATAAAAACCGGATTTATATATGGGATGCCTTGATTAGAGCGCATGAGAATTTTAAACTCAACCGGTCGGTTCTTGAAAAAGATCCGGATGTGGAAAAGGCGCTTGAAAAGCTTTGCAAAATATTGGCTGATCCGCAACCTTACAGCATGATCGAGGAAATATGGGATCTCATCGCGATTGTGAAACCTGTTAATGACCTTATCGTTGAGAAGCAAATAGCCTCTGCAAAATCGCCGGCTGTAAAAAAGATAGAGAAAATGATCGATAAGATCGTTAAAATGCTGGAGGAAAAGAAAGCAAATAGCAATACCAGGAACAAAGCGCTTTTTCCGCTGCAAACCGTCAAGAAAAAAATAAATACGGCTTTAAGCATCCAGACTATTGCCGATTATCTGGAGGAAGCAATAGCTCAATTCGACGATACGATGGACACGCTTGCCTGATCTTAGGGTTCGCGCAAAAATAACTTCACATTTTAGCATCTTAGCTTCAGCCCATCTTTGACCGATGCCTCACTCGCAAAATCCTCGAAATAGCTCGCTATTCCTGTGGTTTTACTCTCTCGGATCAGCCAAACCTGAACCAAATC
>DRHF01000012.1 GCA_011049715.1 Desulfobacterales bacterium | reverse complement strand
TACTACAATGCGATGACCAAGGTAATGCAGCGCCACAGGGTGGATAGAAAAACGCTTGACAATGAAGAAAAAGTGATATATTAAAGTAGTATCTAACCATTTAATATGAATAGAAAAAACAGATTTTATCTCGTACAGTCCATACGTATCTTCAAAAATTCCACCCCTTCAAAACCTGTGATATTCGTTTCCTGAGGCGGTCGAGTCACAGCACTTATCTATAAAAACGCACATTTTGCATTCAAAAACAAAGGAGGCTTTCATGGATGATCAGAATTTACTCTACCAAGTAGATGATCAAATTGCATGGATAACCTTAAACCGACCCGATAAGCTCAACGCCCTTGACCGGCCCCTTTGGAAAGGAGTTCAAAAAGCAATCCAACGAGCCGATTCGGACCATGATGTCCGCGTTATGGTATTAACCGGCAGCGGGCGGGCCTTCTGCGCAGGGGATGATATTGCGGAGTTGACGGCCTCTAAAGACCCGGAGATTGCGAGAGATCTTTTTCTCAATTGCATATAAGCCTTGGTGGACACAATCTGCCGCTCCTAAAAACCGCTTATTGCAGCAGTTAACGGCCTCGCTTATGGGGGAGGTTGTGAGTTGGTTTTGATTTCTGATATTGCCATTGCTTCGGAAGAGGCCAAATTTGCATTGCCTGAGGCACGCATCGGGGCTTGGGTTCCCATATTTTCCGTATTTGGGCCGGTCCTTGTCGGGCACAAGGCCGCCCATGAAATGCTTATGTCGACCGAACCAATCAGTAGCCATAGAGCCATGGAGCTGGGACTCGTGAATCGGGTAGTCCCTAATGATCAAGTTAGAGAAGCGACTGTGGAGTTAGCCGGAAAGATAATGATATCTGCCCCAACATCTCTCCGCATAACGAAAGAGACTGTTAATCAGTACCTTGTAAGGCATCTGTCTGAATTCTATATCGCATGTAAACGTTTTTGGCATGAGACTACTAAAACAGAAGACTATATGGAGGGGGCAAGTGCCTTTTTGGAGAAACGACCACCTCAATATAAAGGCCGTTAACTGAAAAATACACATTCACTTGATTATTAAATGGATAGGGACGCTACACAAGGCCTGAGATTCCCAAAATATATCCACAGAATTAGCTTTTCTTAAAAAACCTGGAATATCCGTTTCCTGAATCTATTGTGTATGCTCGAACTGCACATTGTGTCTGAGACTGTCGGAAAACCCCAAAAGAGTGATTTTGGGACTTCTAAGTGCTTGATATTATTGTATGTGGTTTTCGCGAGAATGCAGAAATTGGACTTTTTCGACAGTCTCTCTATCAATGTGCAATATTCCTGATTATCAAACGCGAGCAATGCCAAATACATTCCTCGGAAATCAAAGAAAGACCTCTTCAATCTCAATATTTCATTTTTGGTCTTCAATTTTTATGTTATTTTGACAATTGAATACAAATTCGATAGAATGCAAGTCGGAGAACCGAATCTAGCAGACCGAACGATGAAGATGAAATCGGGGACGCTTTCGGGATGTCCGCAACTATCATGAGGAGGGGATATGTTTATTGATTTGCTTCGCGCACGGAGAAGCATTCGTCAATTTCAGGATCGACCTGTCGAGCAAGAGAAAGTGGATTTGTTGGTGGAAGCCGTCTTGCGTTCACCCTCTTCCCGTGGATTCAATCCCTGGGAATTCGTGGTGGTAAGCGATCGGGCAATCATCAGCCACCTCTCCAAGGCAAAACCCCATGGCGCTGCCTTTCTGGCCAATGCACCACTGGCCATAGCGGTCTGCGCGGACCCGAGCAAGTCCGATGTCTGGGTGGAGGATGTCTCCATCGCTTCGCTGGTGCTGCATCTGACCGCCACGGACCTTGGACTGGGGAGTTGCTGGATTCAACTGCGTAAACGGGAACACGACGCCACCCGGGCCGCCGGCGAGTATGCGGCTGAAGTTCTTGGTCTGCCGGCAGACTTGGTGGTATCGTCGATTATCGCCATCGGCTACCCGGCCCAGCAACTGCCTCCCCACCCGAAAGAATCTCTTCATATGTATAAGGTGAGTCTTAATCGCTATAGACAACAAATTTGAGGTTGGGCTGAACGCTCCTAATGGAGCCTAATGGCGAAAGTTACCGGCTACGCCAGTCTAAAAAAAAATCCAGAAACCGAACTGTACCAAAACAGTTTCTAAAATAAAAATAACCTTAAAATTAAAGAAAGAAGGTTCTTGACAATCAACAGGACGGTCGTTTATCCATGAACCAGGTGTCACACTATTCGACCGCCACCCGCCTCAATTTTCCTCTGCTCTTTCCAAAAATGCATCTGTTGATATCCACCACCGGCTGCATTTGATGTGGATTTACAACTCATCAAAGATAATATTGAGATTGGCATAAAACGAGAGGTTTTCCAAGTTTTGTTCTGACCACATAATTAGGAGATATTCTTATTTCCACAATCGCAGTATCAGTTGAAAAACATCACAGACTCATCATTTTATTGTTAACGGGTGTGATTCTTTTTTCTCATAGCCTGCATATTTAATGATATTATACCAATTTGTCATTGGTTGTTTAACTGTGATCATTTGGTTCATCGATAGACCCGTTTGTCGATAACCCCTAAATTGTTCAGTCTATAGCCGGGGTATCTGGGATAAAATTGTGATAAGACACGAACGCACACCGGAGGGATTTAAATGGAAATAGAAAAATCATTTTTATCTTCTGATAAGTTAAAACCGTTGCCGAGGGATGCAACTCAACTTGAATTCGGGAAGACCTTTACCGATTATATGTTTACGATGGAATATCGCTTCGGCGAAGGGTGGACCCATGCGCAGATCAAGCCGTATCAACCATTGGCACTGGAACCTGCAACCATGATATTTCATTATAGCCAGGCGGTTTTTGAAGGGCAGAAGGCATACCGATCCGCAGATGATGACATTCTGCTTTTCAGACCCTATGAAAATGCACGAAGAATCAACCGGTCGATGGTACGACTGGGCATGTCAACGATTCCTGAGGATATTTTTGTACAGGCCGAGTGCGAACTGCTCAAAGTCGAAAAGCGTTGGATCCCGACCCAGAAAGGGACTTCTCTATATATCCGGCCTGTTGTGATTGCGACTGAAGCACTTATAGGCGCTATTCAACCATCAGACAGTTATCTGTTTTTTATTATTCTTTCGCCGGTTGGATTTTTCTATAGGGAGGGTTTTAACCCGGTGAAACTGATCGTGGAAAAGGACTATACCCGTGCTGCATCGGGGGGAACCGGAGAAGCTAAGACAGGTGGAAACTATGCCGGAACGATTGTTGCTACCCAGAACGCTAATCGAAAAGGTTACAGTCAGGTGCTGTGGCTTGATGCAAAGGAGCGCCGCCATGTGGAAGAGGTCGGCACAAACAACATCTTCTTTGTAATAGACGATAAGTTGGTAACCCCTCCGCTGACCGGGACCATCCTCCCCGGTGTTACACGTAAATCGGTTCTTGAAATGGCTGATGATCTGGATATTGCCACCGAAGAAAGGTTGATTTCTATTGAAGAAGTGGTGACCGGCATAGAATCTGGAAGGGTAAAAGAGGCTTTCGGATCAGGAACCGCAGCCGTGATCAGCCCGGTAGGAATTATAAGTTATAATGATAAGGAATATGTCATCAATAACAATGAAACCGGCGTTTGGACCCAAAGATTTTTCGACATTCTAACCGGTATACAATATGGTGAGTTGGAAGATAAATACGGATGGAGCTATAAAGTGGTATAGATAATTTTCCGTTCTTATTTCGAGAATTGCTTAGAATTACGGCTATTCGGCATTTTTCCTTAACATTTTTCGCAGGAATATGTCTATCAATGTGCACTCGAAGCTATAAATGAAAATTAGAGGATATCATAAAATTTTATGCTTTTCTTACTAATTTATCTATACAAATATTGGAGTGATGGAATCTGACCTGAAACCTGATGTATTCCATACATACTTTCAAAAATTCCATCCCGCTAAAACCTGTGATATCACCTATGTGAGCATGTCAAATCAATGAGGCAATTTCTGCTTTAAACATTTCGTCTTGAGGCCGATTCGATAGTTGTGATATCAAACTCCGAGAATCTATCAAAATTGGTATTCTGCTGCTCGATCCGGAAACCGTTATTATCAATCCCGACCAAACGAGGCTTTGCAGAGATTGGGCGTGGAAAAAGTTTTAATTCAAGCAAAGAAAGGAGGCAAAGATGAGCAATTCAAAGAGATTAACAACATCCGCCGGGGCTCCCATTGCCGACAACCAGAACTCAATTACAGCCGGTCCGCGGGGACCACTTCTGATACAGGACTACCAATTACTCGAGAAATTGGCACATCAGAACCGCGAACGCGTACCCGAGCGAGTGGTCCATGCCAAGGGATGGGGCGCACACGGCACCTTCACCGTCATGCATGATATCACCCAGTATACCAAGGCCAAAATCTTCTCCGAGATCAGCAAGGAAACCCCAATGTTCGCACGGTTTTCGACGGTGGCGGGTGAGCTAGGTGCTGCCGATGCAGAGCGTGACGTGCGCGGTTTTGCATTGAAGTTTTATACCGAAGAAGGAAACTGGGACATGGTGGGTAATAACACGCCGGTCTTTTTCGTTCGCGACCCTTACAAGTTTCCGGACTTCATCCATACTCAGAAGCGGCACCCGAAGACTAACCTGCGCTCACCGACGGCAATGTGGGACTTCTGGTCACTGTCTCCGGAATCCCTGCATCAGGTGACCATCCTGATGTCTGATCGCGGCTTGCCCATCGGCGTTCGTCACATTAATGGGTACGGCAGCCACACCTATAGTTTTATCAACGCCAATAATGAGCGTTTTTGGGTGAAGTTTCATTTCAAGACCATGCAGGGCCACAAGCATTGGACCAATGCCGAAGCCGCGGAGGTTGTTGGTAAAACCCGCGAGTCCACTCAGGAGGACCTCTATAACGCAATTGAAAAAGGCGATTTCCCGAAATGGCGGTTTTATGTGCAAGTGATGCCGGAAGAGGATGCAGACAAGACTTCTTACAACCCGTTTGACCTGACCAAGGTGTGGCCACATGGCGATTATCCTCTGATCGAAGTGGGCGTGATGGAATTAAACTGCAATCCTGACAACTACTTTGCTGAGGTCGAGCAGGCCGCTTTTTCACCGTCGAACATTGTACCAGGCATCGGCTTTTCGCCCGACAAGATGCTGCAGGCCCGTATCTTTTCATATGCCGATGCGCACCGTCATCGTCTCGGTACACACTACGAAGCCCTGCCTATAAATGAACCCAAATGCCCAATGAACCATTACCACAAAGACGGCCAAATGCGGTTTTTTCCGAACAACCCGGACCCGGATGCTTACTATGAACCCAACTCGTTTGAGGGTCCGGCCGAAAGCCCCGATTTTGCTGAACCACCGTTGAAGATTTCCGGCGACGCCAGCCGCTACGACCATCGCGAGGGCAACGACGATTACGCCCAGCCACGTGCGCTTTTCAATCTGTTTGATGACGGTCAGAAAGCCCGGCTCTTTTACAATATCGCCGAGGCGATGCAGGGCGTGCCGGACAATATCGTCGGGCGCCAATTGGGACATTTTGAAAAAGTGCATCCGGATTACGCCGCAGGTGTACGGGCGGCACTGGCTAAATTGGCTGAAGCCGCCTAACAAAACATCTACTGCGACCAGATAAACTAAAGTGGGGCCTTAAAGCAAGGCCCCGCTCATTTATTATGGCCATAAGCATGAAAGATGCCGAAGAGAAAATTCCATATAGTCCATACAAAACGGTAAATATCAGTTCTGAAAATTCCTTAGATACTTGATTTTAATCTCAGGTTGACGCCTCCTTGATGATGATGGTAAGTTATTAGAATAATCAAAATTACCGACAACAACTTTACCTGGAGACTATATAATGGAAATCAGTGAATTTAAAGCTTTGCTTAAACCCGTGACCGATCTTGTCTCAAGTATGGCGATAGACGCTAAACTTGCCGAGGAACTAAACCGCCGCTTCCCGCCTGGAGATGAAACGTTTGATACGATTGAGAAAGCATGCCACGTAGCGATTGCAGATGGATGGATGTGTGCTCGCGGCGAGGTAGGGCAGCGTTGGGGCCGTGTTATTAAACCCTGCGAAGAGACAGGAGGACTAAGCGTCGACGTAGTGGATTTAATCGATTTAGCGGGACCGCGTCATGGCCATCCTGGCGGCGAGGTCTGTATGGTTATGCCGATCACTCCGGAAGCCCAATTTGATGGTACGTCTCGCGGCTGGTGCGTATTTGAACCTGGATCCGCACACAACCCAACGGTAACCAATGGGGAAGCCCTGATCCTGTACATGTTACCGGACGGCAAAATTGATTTTACAGATAAAAAGTAGCCGCTGCAGCATAGGCGTTTCGATCTAAAATCACTCAGAAATCTTTTTAATATGCGATACGTTGCATGTATCAATTTGGTATAAGCAATATTTCTTAAAATTCGATAACTTTGATTATCTTATTATATCTTTACCCGTCATTATTCTCGATTATTTTTGACAAAGCCTATCAACTATTTCTGATTCTCGCATTCCAACTGATTTTAAGCGGTTCTCCATTTGCAGAATCGAATCTGATTCTTGACGTGATGAGGGCTGTTTAAACCCGAACAATGATTCCTGTTTAATCTTTAAAATTTCTGAGAATTGTATTTTCGAAGACAAAAGTTGCACTATTTTCGGCATATGAGTTTTCGAAGATCACAATTTGGGAATCGATCATTCACCGGATATTTCCCAGAAATAGGACTTAAAATTCCTTTTATTGTCCCAAAAATGGGAAAAAGGTTTGTCTTAAAAAAATCAGCCTCCCCACCCCTTTTCCGGAAAAAGGCCAAAAGAACAGATAGTTAAAATATCTATCGTCCTATCTCAGCCGCCCTGGCACAGTAGTTGCGATAATCTTTTTAGTTTTAGACTCATAATAACCATAATAACCAAAAAATTAGGTATGATATTGATAAATATTTAATTTTAGAAATTGTAAATCAGGCTGAATAAATAGCAACAGTAAATATTTTCACTGCAAAAACATTAAAATGATTAAGGAGGCTAATATGAGCAACTCAACACCAGATTTTTCCCTTGAAGTTGGCGGCGTGGAAGGGAAATGCCCGGCGGGCGAAGCTTGGGCAAAACAGCAGATCATCGATAAAAAGATCCCCGTCATGTCTTGCGAGGGCCCTTGTATCCGGGGAGAAATTGCCCGACTTGCAGCTGATATGGTGGCGGAGAAAGTGCCGACGTACGCGCGCTGTTGCTATGCGGAAACGTTCCTGGTCCCCCATTCGACAATGGCGCGTTGGGTAAAGGAGGCCGATAGGGTCGTAATGATTGACGGTTGCTTCCTGATCTGTTTGGGAAGGATCTTGAAAAACTTTATCGATGAAGAGAGGATAATTCATATCGATGTCCTACCTTTACACCAAAAATTTGGGGATGTATTCCTGTATACCGACGTCCCTGAAGCTGAACGAAAAGAGGTGGCTCAACAGGTGGCGGGAAAAGTTCTGGCCGAACTGAAATAAGAGTTAGGGTGAGAGGTTGAGCTTAAAAAGAGTCAGGCTATGGGACTTCGCCCTAAAAAGAGGGCGATTGTCGTTCTTAGCGGCCTAAGACGGCTTGACTAACAGGTTCGTTAATGTCTAGCGCGTTAAAGTGCTTACGCTCCAGTGCTAAAAACCGGGGCGGTTCTGCCAAAAGAAAACGCACCGCCCCCTTGATGACCACCGGCTCGTAGAGCCTACGCCTCGGAGAGGGGGGGTTAGGGCGGGGGTGATAATAACTTAAAAGGAGGGATTAGCATGATAGGATGTGAAGGTGAGGGCGGTATGATGGGAATGATGTCGAAAATGATGGAGGGTGATAAACCCGAAATGATGATGGAAATGATGCCGCAATGTTTAAAGATGATGCTTCCAAATATACCGAAAGAAAAGCGAATTGATTTTGTATTGAAAATGGTTACGACCTTGATAGAGCAGGGTTGTGTTGGAATGTCAGAGGGAGAGAAGAAGGATTTTGTGGCAAAAGTAGTTGAAAATGTGAAGGCTTGAGATAAGAGGGGTTAATTTAGTCAGAGTCGATATTACACTGGGAAGGGATGGACACGCTATTAAGGGGGAGTAATGAAATGTAAGATCCTGGCAGCGGTGGTTTTGCTACTCGTTGGCATTATCGGCGGGAAAATGGTTGCGGTTGCGGCGGCTGAGAATCCCACTGAGTTACCAGCCAATCAGGAAATGCAGGCCGCTTTGCGGGCCCTGAATCGCATTTTCACTGAGAAAATGGTACTGGGGGAGCCGCTGGAGGTGCAAGGCATTACACTTGTGCCGGTAGCCACCGTTGGCCTAGGCTTTGGCAGCGGTGCTGCCCCTGACGCAGAGGGCCCGGGCAGGGGAGCTATGGGAGGCGGCATTGCCAGCCCGGCAGGGGTAATCGTGATTTCCAAACGCGGTGTGCAGATGCTGCCTATCAAGCGGGGTTTTATGGGTGAGATTATGGCGGTCGTGATGCCGACCATATTCCAGGTTCTCAGAGACCGTCAAATGGCACCTGGACCGTCGGCAGAGGGAATGGCGGACATATCGGGCCCGCGGTGGGAGGTGGCGACTCGACTATTTCAACTGCTTCTGCAAAACGGCTTCCGGTTCGGCTTTTTCCCCTGGCCGCTCGGCCTAATTGCGGTGTTTCTTGTCGGCTGGCTTGGACTGACGCTATTTATTGGGACCTTTGTGTCGGAGCCGGTGGCGGTTACGGCACAACGGCTTTCCAGTGATACATTGCGCGCCGGGCTGGCAGGTTTACTGGCCGCTATCCTGGTGCTTATCTTGGCGGGTATCCTATTGGTATCAGTCATCGGCATTCCTTTGATGTTGATTCTGCTCCTCAGCGCCGGGGCTGCTTGGCTTCTCGGCATGACCGGCGTGGTTTATGTTGTAGGGAAGAAGCTGGCTCGCGGGCTGAAGCGCGAAACGCTCTCCCTGGTTCCCATGCTGCTGCTAGGCAGTGTGGTGTTGGGAGCGGTGCGCATTATCCCTATTATCGGTTGGATTGTCTGGCTGTTGCTCGGGCTCATCGGCTTTGGAGCCGTCTTACTGACGAAATTTGGTACCGGCAAATCCTGGTTCGCACACCCCAGGGAAGCCTCCACGGCAGGCTCGAGTTAATTCCCTTCGCTACGGAGTTACCTCCACAAAAAGGAGGAGGAACCACGGAGGATGATTTGCAGGGCCACTTACTGAATCTAAATAGGAGGAAATATTATGGGACACGTCATCAGAAAATTCTATACCACCTTGCTCGCTATGGTGATGGTCAGTATAGGGACATTGGCATTGGCCCAGGAGCAAAAGGCACCGGAGGCAATACCGACCTCGCAGGTGCAATCGACCATCAGAGTGCTGACGGAAGAATTGCGGACGATATTGAATGCTGACACGGTTGTCGGCAAGCCCATAGAATTGAAAGGCTTTACCATTATTCCGCTCCTTAGCACTGGTTTCGGGCTCGGTACCGGCCAGGGTGATATGCGTATGAAAAACCTAATGATGGATATGATGGGAAAAATGGGGGGAGAGGCAGCAAAGCGTGATCACGGGGCAGGTGAAGGCAGTAGTGCCGGCGCCGGTGCCGGCAGTGGGGGTAGCATCCAGGTGGGAGCTATCCTGGTGGTCTCCGACAAGGGCGTGGAAGTGCTCCCCGTCCACAAAGGAGTACTTGCCGATGTGGCAGAGGCTTTAGCTCCCATTATCCTTGAGGGGATCAAGAGCCGGCGAACTGGGACCACCGCACCGCCTGCGACACAATAAGAGGCGGCCTGAGGCTGCCGTAACCGAAGAGTCCATAGTAATATCAACGAGAGAGGAAGATGTTTCCGAGCCTGGAAAAAGAGAACGGTGGTGCGGAAAGTGCTTAGATATAGGATTTCTGCTTCTCTCGAAAGGCAAAATCACCCAGGAGATCACCAATATGCTGCTGTCATGCGACAATAGGGGCCATGATTTTATGCAATTTTATTCTTCCAGACTATATTGATTCTCAGGGCCAAGGTTTTCTTCGCGCTATACAACCTATTAACAGAAGACCGGATCATTCCTAAGGGATCACGCTTCGCCTTTCAACGAGTCTCATGTCTCTGAATGTTAAATGTTGAGACCTGGCAATCCTTTTGACTCTCGTTTCGGTTTTGGCGTTAACAACTGTATTTTTCAAAGATTACGTGCAAGGGCTATTAAAAAAAAAGAAAATGACAGAAACTGAAAGGGAGGAGAAATGATGAGACGACTGATGATATTTGGGGTTGTCGCGATTCTGGTCGTGACCGTGGCGGGGTTCGTCTCTGCGCAGCAAGGGCCTAGCCAAGTCTCTATGGGGCCAGGAGGCTCTGAGTTGATGCAGATGGGCGGGACGATGCAGCAGATGAGTGGTATGATGCAGCAATTGACTGAGATGATGCGAGCCGGCCAGATGGCCCCCGAAAGGATGGAGCAAATGACAAAGATGATGGAAAATATGTCCGGCATGATGGGCATGATGTCGGGGATGATGGGTTCCGGGATGATGGGTCGCGGAATGACGAGACAGAAGATGATGCAACAGATGTCTCAGATGATGGAGCAGATGTCTATGATGCAGAAGCAGATGTCGGAGATGATGAGCGAGTCGACGAAGAAGTAATCCTCTCTCGCTGGCATTTGGCGTGAACCTGGCGGGCTGAACCTGGCGGGCTGCTACTTTTCCAACAGGCTCCAACCAAATGCAGGGTAAAGAATGAACTATGGCAGGACTGTTCTTGCCAGCCCCCATATAAGACCAGGAACCAGGTGATTTTCTGGCGTAGTCACATTAAAGGCGAAAAAGAAGAAAGGATAGGTCAATGTCGCAACTACGATTTCACATCTACTCTACGAGCTTGGATTGGGAATCGTTTTGAATTTTGTCTCACAGCACTGGAGCGTTTGAGGTCAGAGGAGAAGATGGGGCATAAGTGCCATTTATTGATACCGTTGCTTAACCATCGACTTGAGACCGACGTCTTCGGCGCAGCTCACCCGGAACGTTAGTTGCGATCCGAAGCTGTATAATTGAAATTAATTACCGTACGGGAGTGGTATTATGAATCGAAGGACTTAGCAGGTGGGCCAGGCAAAGGTTTAATTTGGGCATAAAGTGACAAGAAACCGACCATCTCCCGTTGGCGCTAAAGCTGCGGCGCTGTTATTGACTGAAATCAATGGTCGTTAACAAGGAAAATACGATTCTTATATTATCCATGCTTTAAAACAGGAAATAGCAACAGTATGATGAAGGTACGTAAGGCATATATTTTATCATATTCTATTCGGTTTTAATCTTTATAACGTTTTTTTATCCGGAGGTACAATATGAAAGTTACAACTACCTTATTGTCATGCGTAAGGGCCTTTATTCTGCTCTTTGCAATCCTTTTACCCTGGAATCAGGTACTGGCTCAGCAGGGAGGAGCCGGTGGTTGGAATATGGGCCCCGGTATGATGGGCAACTGGGGAATGGGGTGGTTTGGAATGATTTTTATGATCACATTCTGGGTGCTTCTAATTGTCGGGCTTATCTTTCTCATAAAGTGGCTGATTCAGACAACAAGTAATGGAAAAACTGGCGGAAGCACGGGTTCAAAGGCCTTTGATATCCTCAAGGAGCGATATGCCCGCGGCGAGATTGACAAAGCTGAGTTTGACGCCAAGAAAAACGGCCTGTTAGAATAATTTTAGGAACCCGCCATGAATGAATAAATATTTTGACATAGGAGACGAAGGCTGGAAGGATACTGTGCTTCTGATGCCCGGCGAACGCATTCGGATTTTGGTTGGGTTTGATGATTATCCCGATCTGTTTCTATATCACCGCCATAATTTAGAGCATGAAGATATGTGTATGATGCGTAATTATTATGTGAAAGCCTAAAAGTGTAAATAGCGACTATTATTTTTCGCCTTATTTCCATTTAAAATATGAGGAATAGCAGATGCAATCTACAAAATTGCATATATTCCATACAAAACGGTAAATATCAGTTCTGAAAATTCCTTAGATACTTGATTTATATCTCAGGTCAATGGGGCGGATCCAGGCAGATGAATTTACCCTTTTTCTTTGCTAAAATCCCCATTTCTCGGGACCATGATTTGACATCAACCTTCAATATGCGATAGGTTGCATGTATCCATTTGATATATGCAATATTCTCTTTGATTTCGATAACTTTGATTATCTCAATAAATCACCAGTTGCCGAAATCCTCCTGGTTTTCGATTACGGTAATCTGGGTTTTCGAAAGAGTTATTTGGAGTGAATATCAATATTTCAGATAGTTATAATCTGATGAAAATCCAAAACGGTTTTTAATCAAATCGATCAAAAACCATCAAACTATCTATCAGATCGGCAAACGCGCCTTTCTTCCCAGTGACCTGGCCGAATCATCCTTTTTTTCCACCTTCCCGGAATCCATCTTTCGTATTGGTTGTAACGACCGGGTCTCCATAACCGATTATAAATTGGCGGTACCCAG
>DRHF01000011.1 GCA_011049715.1 Desulfobacterales bacterium | reverse complement strand
GTGGAAAGTTTTGCAGCCCTGGAAAAAATTTTGCTTCATTCCGAATACCAGGATGCGGATGGAAACGACTTTGCCATCCGCAAAGCACTGATCGACACCGGCGGCCACCGGGCGGCGGAAGTGTTCGAGTGGGCTCGAAAAATGGGAAACCTGGTGATACCGATTAAGGGCGCGGACCGCCAATCGGCTCCGCTTCGCTGGCATAAGCAGGAGTTTTACCCCGGGACAAACAAGCAGATCCCGGGAGGGATGCAGCGGCTGGACATCGATGTCAATTACTATAAGGACAAATTGAGCGGCAAGATGGAGATCGCTCCCGACGATCCCGGCGCGTGGCGCATGTGCGCGGACTGCACCGAAGAGTGGGCTCGCCAAATGTGCTCTGAAACCATCGACGAAAAGACCGGCCGGTGGGTCCCGATAACCGAAAACCGCCCGAACCACGCCTGGGACCTCGGCGGCTACGGCCTGGCCCTGGCCGATTTGCTTGGCGTTCGGTTTTGGAAAAGGGAGAAACCAGCCGCACCGTCGCCGGCCCCGGCCGCCGAAAGCGGCTGGATCAAGGGACAGTCAGGGGACCGGACAGGCGGGGGGGGGTCGTGGCTTAGAAGAAAATGAAAAATGGAAAATGAATAATGAAAAAGGAGATGAACCGATGAATGATTTAACAGCTAAAGAGAACAAACGATTTAAACGGTTGGAAAACGTTGTCTCAAAAAACCTTCAGGCATTCTACGAAGTCGGGGCTGCGTTATTGGAGATCCGGAATTCAAAGTTTTACCGATATAAGTATGGAACTTTCGCTGATTACGTCCGGGCGAGGTGGGATATGGGATATTCATATGCTCACAAAATGATGGACGCATCTATAGTCCAATTTAATTTAAAAAGTTATTCATTGGACAATAGTGGCTTCAGTTTACCGGCCAACGAAAGCCAAACTCGCCCACTCGCCCGCCTGCCGGTTCCGCTTCAAATCGAGATATGGAAAGAGGTTGTTGCAACAGCACCTGGGGGGAAGATTACTGCTGTATATGTTGCTGCCGTGGCGCTGCGAATGTCTACAGAGAATGGGGGTGATACAAAACAGTTAAATAAGGTTATGTGGAATAAGGTGTTGAAGAAATTAAACACATTAACAGTATATATATTGGAAAGAAAAGCGTCCCCAATAAATGACGAAATAGATATGAAAAGAAAAATAGACCAAAAGATTAATTTATTAATTAAATTAATAAATTTTGAAGACCAAATAAATTAATCCTTTTTTTAACCTTTGCGGCTTTGCGCCTTTGCGTGAGGAAAAGGAGAAAGAAAAATGTCCAATGTCACACTGAAAACTCCTGTCCTGTATGAGGAGTGCGTCCCGGAGGTTTGTGCCCAATGCCGGGGAAGTATATTCATATCCGGCGTCAAGCCCGGCACACTGCCGCCGGAGCACCCGAAAAACCCAACCAGCGAAACCGTATATTTAACATTCACCTGCAACTATTGCAAAGAATGCGGCCTGGAACGTGGAAAGCCGGCCCGGATCGTAAGCTGAATGGCTGAAGCGCTAAAAACCCGAAAAATGTTATTTACCAAACAGGCTGTTGTAGATTATATGGGACAGGGCGAGGCCGCGGTCCTGAGTTTGATCAAAAAGGGTTTGCCTGTCCGCATAGAGGGCCGCCGATGGTTTGCTTATGTCGACAACCTGGAAGCCTGGATGCAAAGATGGACCCTGGTCAGTTATGAGGGCCAGGAATTACCGGAGGATTCGGAATGAAATTATATTACACTAAAGTGATTATGAAAAAGGCAGACGGTTCGGAAACAGAGTATATTTGTCCTGTCGAAAAAGACGGATACTATGTGGACACAAGACAGCTGCCCAATTTTTTACAGGGAGACGAGATTATATATGAACGCGATGGGATTGGACGGTTTACGGTTGAAAAAAACGACCAAAAAAGGAGGATCCGGAATGAAAGAGACGGTCGAATATCAAGTTGAGTGGAAAAACTCTGGAGAGAGACGGTATACGAGGAACTTAACCTATTTCAAGGACAAAGAAGTGGCTATGGGTCTTGCGGCAAGATTCGGCTCTATTGGTGTGGCTTCCGTTAGGGTTGTAGAGCAAACCCGCAAAATCATTAAAGTTTTCCCCGTTAAACCTGCAACCTGAAACCCGCAACCTGCAACCCAAAACCCCCTGTCAATCTTTTTAACACCCGTTTAACACCCCTTTTGGTCACGTTTAACACCCGTTTTTCACCCGTTTTCCGCCTAAACTCCAAAAAACCCCCAAAACCCCATGATAATGTGTGATTAAATTTATTAACCACCATGCATGGGGTTTTTTATGATGAAAAAGACGCCGGTTGTTTCAAAAAAGACTGCCAAAGAGCTACTTGAAAAAATTTACCCTGAAATTCCTGTAGATCCCCTACCCCTTGTCGATGAGTTTCCCGAGACTCCCCAAACCAAGCCGCCAAAGCCCGATGAGCCACTGAAAACGAAAGAACCAAGCCTTTTCGCCCGGAAGGTCGACCTGCTGCGAGTGCAGTTCGGGAAGAGCGAGTCGATGCACTCGGAAAAGCAGATCAACGCAGCGCTGAATTTACGAATTATCGAGCTTTTGGAGGAGATCCGGGATGGCCTTCACAGCGGCTAATTTAACAAGCGTTGAAACGGCGATCATGAATCTGGCGACCGGTGCCAGCGCGGTCCAGGTGACGATCGGGGACAAATCGATCACTTATCGCAAGCTGGATTTACTGACTTTGAGAAGTCTACGAGACTTGATCCGGATGGAGCTGGCCGCTTCCACATCGTTTTCCAACAAAGTGAGGTTCGATGCCCCAACCTGACCCGACACCAGCAGCCCTGGACACCAGGCTCGATAAGGCGATCGGTTACATCGCTCCCCGGATGGCGCTAAAACGGCGTCAATCCCGGATGCTCCTGTCTGCATACCGGTCGGCGGAATCCACCCGGCTGCGGAACAATTGGGGCCTCGGGCAGCAACGGGAATCGACCCCGCAATCATACGAGCTATCACGGATCCGGGATGCGTCCCGGGACGCGAACCGAAACGACCCGGTCGCAAGCGGCGCCACCGATACGCTCAAGTTGAACATCGTGGGGTCCGGCCTGCACCCGCAGGCGCGGATCCGCGCCGATCGCGTCGGCATATCAGATGAACGGGCCACCGAATTGAACCGGCAGGCCGAGGCGGTTTTCCGGCGATGGAGTCCGTATGCGGATTCGGGAAACCGGCTGGATTTTGATGAGATACAGTTTTTAGCCTTGGCGAAAGTGATCGAGGACGGCGAGTCGATCGTGATCCCGACCTGGGCCAAAGAATCATGGCGTCCCTTTGGCCGATGTCTGGAAATGATCGAGGCCGACCGGATGGATAAAACCACGGCAAAAATCAGGTACGGGGTCGAGCTCGGGACCCGGGGCGAGCCGGTCCAGTATCACATCCGAAAAGCCGACCCACAGACAGGCATTGTGTCGTCAGAATATGCACAGGTCAAGGCCAGGGACAATATGGGCCGGCCGAATATCCTTCATATTTACCAGGCCAAACGCCCCGGGCAGCTCCGGGGCATACCGTTTTTTGCGCCGGTATTAACCTATTTTAAGGACATCTCGGACTACCTGGAAGCCGAGATCGTGGCGGCCCGCGTGGCCGCGTGTCTGGCCGTGTTTATCACAAATACCGACCCGATGGCATCGGCCCTGGCAATGGGGCCAAAAACCGAAACAGCGACCGGTGCCCGACTTGAGGGACTTGAACCGGGCCTGATCAGCCGTTTGGGTCTTCATGAAAGCATACAGGTCGTGGATCCCAAACGCCCCGGGGAAACCTTTTCGAGCTTTATCGAGACGATGATGCGGATCGTCGGCGTGGCGATCGGCCTGCCGTATGAGCTTTTGATCAAGGATTTTTCAAAGACCAACTATTCATCCGCCCGGGCTGCCCTTTTGGAAGGCCGGCGGATGTTTACCCAATGGCGAAACTGGCTGGCCCGCAAACTGTGCCAGCCGGTCTATGAGATGGTTTTAGAGGAAGCGTTTTTGCGGGGGATGTTCGATGCTAAAAACTTTTACGAGTTAAAGCACGAATATTGCCGCTCGATCTGGATCGGCGGCGGCTGGGGCTGGGTCGATCCGGTAAAAGAGATCGAGGCGTCGCGGATGGCGATCGATTACGGCCTGTCCACCTTGGCCGAGGAAGCCGCCGGCCAGGGGCGGGATTGGGAAGAGATCATCGAACAGCGGAAAAAAGAAGAAACCTTCATCGAAAACGAAGGGGTGAGTATTTCCAGGAGCCAAAAAGCCATGGGAGCCGACCAAACAGGAGAGAAAGAAGATGCCGAAACCGAAACGAAATGAAGCCAAACAGGATTACCTCAAACGGTGCACCGCCCAGGTGACCAAAGCGGGTGAAAAGCCGGACAAGGCTTTCGCGCAATGCAACGCTACATGGAACCAGGAGCACAGCGTTTCCCAGGCGTTGAAGCTGTCGGCTCCGGTCAAATTAGAGGAAGGCGGGGATAAAAAAGGTCGGTTTCTGATCGTGGCCAAGACCAGCGACCCGGTTCAAAATATGTGGGGAGAGACAATTTTTCTCGAAATAAAGGGAATGCGAACGGAAGCCAAGTTGCCGATATTGAGACAGCACGACCCCAATAGTGTTGTGGGGTTCGGGTCGTCTTTCAAACAGGATAACACGCTTTTTATCGAGAGGGAGTTTTCGCAGGTTACGGAAACCGGCAAAGAGGTCAAGGACTTGGCCGAGGAAGGCTACCCCTGGCAGGCATCTATTGGGGTTTACCCTGAAAAAGTCGAGACATTAGAGGATGAAAAAGCCGTGGCGAAGGT
>DRHF01000010.1 GCA_011049715.1 Desulfobacterales bacterium | reverse complement strand
GGCTTCATACCCGTCAAGGATGCACCTTGAACGCATGCTTCCATAGGATCGCAGCGACGGGACACTGGGTTCAGACAAAGGCTTAATACCTCCGCTGAACAGTCAAAATACGCGACATCGTGTCGCAATGTTTATTTTATGTTGGATCAAGGGTCGGTTCAACCTTTTTTCAGGCCACCTCGGTGGTTTTGAAAATATACAATATGTTGTTATTTTTTTCTCTTGACACACAATATATATTATTTTATGGATATTTAAAGATAATCGTTTTGTTCATAGGACGGGAGAATTCCTGGAGCTTGCTGCAGGAATTCTTCATTTATAATCGAAGCGAATTGACTTTATACGAATTTTCATTTGCTTTGGGACATCAACTCTATTTTCAATTACAATGTGGGGGGAAGAATCATGGCGAAAATGACAGTGGACAGATTACATGAATTGTTTAATGAAAATGTTGGGAGTGATATCCTATCGTGGCAGGGAGTTTGTCATGATTGTGAATGCAGTGTGGAGATCACGGCGACGGCCAAGGAGGACGGCATACATATCGAGGGCGGAGGTGTATATGAACACGAGCAGAAAAAGTTTTTTCTAAAATGCGATTCATGTTTTCAAAAAGATTCCATATTAAAAAACTACCAGCCCTGTGAAGTTTATAGCCGGGTAGTGGGCTATTTACGCCCCGTGTCTCAATGGAACGATGCGAAGCAGGCCGAATTTAAAGACAGAAAATTGTTTGACCATAATATCAACGGAAAAAATTACCGGGTAGAAAACCAAAATACGGATAGCCTCAGAATCAATGCCGCTTAAAAGGGGTTAAATGGCTCCATTCGTCTATCATGAGATATTTTCCCTCGGTGAAGACACCACCGAGTACCGCTTGCTCACAAAAGATCATATTAACCTGAAATCATTTGAAAACACCGAGATTTTAACGGTTGAACCCGAAGGGCTGGTCCACCTTTCGGAGCAGGCATTCAAAGATGTCTCCCATCTCCTGAGACCATCGCATCTCAAACAGCTGAGCAGGATTTTGGATGATTCGGAGAGTTCAGAAAACGATAAGGTAGTAGCGCTCGATCTGTTGAAAAATGCAGTTATCTCTTCCCAAGGTGTATTCCCGATGTGCCAGGATACCGGAACGGCTATTGTTATCGGAAAAAAAGGGCATAAGATCTGGACCGGTTTTAGGGATGAAGAAGCCTTATCAAAGGGGATCTTTAATGCATATACCCAAAACAATTTCCGTTATTCTCAGAATGTCCCACTGACCATGTACGATGAAAAAAACACCGGTTGCAACCTGCCGGCCCAGATTGAATTGTACGCCGCGAAAGGGGATACATATCAATTTCTTTTTATTGCCAAAGGGGGCGGTTCTGCCAACAAGACCTATTTGTACCAGGAAACCAAGAGCATATTAAATCGGAAAACCCTTCTCGATTTTATGAAACAAAAATTAAGAAGTCTTGGAACAGCAGCGTGCCCGCCGTACCATCTCGCATTTGTTGTGGGTGGAACATCGGCTGAATTTGTTTTAAAAACGGTGAAATTCGCCACTACGGGATATCTGGACGGTCTTCCGACAAAGGGGGGCGAATCGGGGGTTGCTTTCAGGGATCTTGAGCTTGAAGCTGAATTGTTAAAAATATCCGGTGAACTGGGAATCGGCGCCCAGTTCGGCGGAAAATATTTCTGCCTTGACACCCGTGTCATACGCCTCCCACGCCATGGAGGATCCTGCCCGATAGGCCTCGGAGTTAGCTGCAGCGCTCATCGCAATATAAAGGCAAAAATTTCCAAAAAAGGAATTTTTCTGGAGAGACTGGAAACGGATCCTTCCAAATATTTACCGGAATCACCGCGACCCGAGAAAGAGGCATATCATATAAACCTAAACAAACCAATGGATGAGATCCGAAGTCTTTTGACACAATATCCCGTCGCTACACGTCTACTCCTGACCGGAAAGATTGTCGTTGCAAGGGATATGGCACATGCCAAACTGAATGAACGCCTTGATCGGGGTGAAGATCTTCCAGCCTACTTCAAAGATCATATCATCTATTATGCCGGTCCGGCGAAAACACCCAAAGGGTATCCTTCCGGATCTTTTGGCCCAACCACCGCCGGAAGAATGGATCCGTATGTGTCCCGTTTTCAGGAAAGGGGCGGATCTTTGGTGATGCTGGCAAAAGGAAACCGCTCAAAACAGGTTTCAGCATCGTGTAAAAGATACGGGGGTTTCTATCTCGGGTCTGTTGGCGGCTCTGCAGCGCGTTTGGGGAAGGAGTGCATCAAGGCCATCAAAACCCTTGAGTATCCTGAACTTGGTATGGAAGCCATCCTGATGATCACCGTAAAAGATTTTCCGGCCTTTATCATCGTCGATGATAAGGGAAACGATTTTTTTGAAAAACTCCTCTAGTGATTACTCAACAGATTGAGATGAACTTTTCGCGTTCTGGGCCCGTCAAATTCACAGAAGAATATTCCCTGCCATGTTCCCAGCACCAGCCGGCCATTTTCGATGGCGATCAGTTCCGAAGCACCGACAAGTGTTGATTTAACGTGGGCGGGTGAATTACCTTCAAGATGGCGATAGGCGGCTTCCCAGGGAACAATTTTGTTTAAGACCATTTGGATATCAGTCTGAACACTCGGATCCGCACTCTCATTTATGGTTATGGCGGCCGTGGTATGCGGCACAAAAAGCATACAGAGTCCCCTGGATAAATCAGCAGATTTAGCGATCTGGTCGAGTTGCTCCTGGACCTGTAATGTGATATCGATGAATTCTGTTTTTGATCTGGTTTTGACTGTAAAAATCATTTTACCCCCTAAAAAATCAAAAAGGGCTCTGTTTTCCAACCAGAGCCTTTTTTTGATTTAAAAAGTAAAATCGGTCACATATTTTTGATTTAGACACAACCGGTCGGTTTTGGAAGACCGGCCATTTTACAGGCTCCCCTTCCGGGGCCGGATGGGAACAGCTCATAGATATGTTTTAGCTTAAAGCCGGTCACCTTTGAAAGGATACGGACCATCGGAGCAATCCCATTCTTCTTATAATAGTCCTGTAACACTTCAATCACTTTTCTGTGTTCATCAGAGAGCTCATCGATGCCTTCTTCTTCTTTGACATGCATCACCCACTCTTCGCACCAGTTGTCAAAAGAGTCAATGAAACCGTCCTCATCCACATTAAAGGTTTTATCTCCATATTCTACAACAGGCATTTACAAACCCTCCTTTTGATTAAAATGGTTTTTTTGGCATACGGCCTTTGGGCCTTTGAGTTCATTTGTCTAAGTGCAACGCATTAGTATTTACAGTCTTATTTCAACAATTCGACCCTGTCAATATGAAAAATTTATCTAAACCCCTTCGATCCCCTCTCTCCGGCGCCCGTTTCCTAAGGTCTAATGCTCATCCACGACTTTAAAATAAATAATAGAGGTGTCCAATTCAGAAATGAGCAATTTTTGTCCTGATCAAGGCCGCACAAGGGTTTGTGGTAAGGTGTACGTGCTGTACACCGCAACCAAAAACCCGCGGAGAACGCCGAACAGGGCAAAAAGGGCTATTTATGGATGGACACTGGTCTAATATTCCTTCGGCAGGTCGGTAAGCTGGGCCAGTGTAAAAACCGGCCCATCTTTGCATACAAATTCTTTTCCGATATTGCATCTACCACACATGCCAATACCACATTTCATACGGTTTTCAAGGGACATGATGATGTGATCCTGGGCATACCCAAGATCATCAAGAATCGGTTGTGTAAATTTTATCATGATGGGCGGACCGCAGATGATTGCGTAGGTATCATCATCACCAGCGGGAGCTTTCTGCTCGGTGATGGTCGGCACAAACCCAACATTGTACGCCCAGTCCGGGTCGTCTGTGGTATCGACGGTGATGTGCATATGAATGTCCTTGCGTTTTTCCCATTGCGCCACCTCGTCCCTATAAAGAAGCATACCGGGGGTGCGGGCACCGTATATCACGTGAATATCCTTAAATTTTGATCGATTTTCCGGATCGAGCATGTAAATAATCGATGATCGGAGTGTGGTGAACGCAAAACCGCCTCCGATAATCACGATATTTTTCCCCTCCAGTATTTCCCACGGATACGCGTTGCCGAGTGGTCCCCTGACTCCCATGGTATCATTGACCTTCATGGAATGCAGATGGGTAGTCACTTGTCCAACCTTATTGACTGTGAAAGATATAAACCCTTTTTCCGTAGGTGAGGACGCAATCCCAATCGGTATTTCACCCTTCCCGGCTATGGACAGTTCCGCAAACTGACCCGCTTGATAAACGAATTCTTTCTGATCACCTGGGTTCAAAAAGACAAACTTGAATGTTTTAAGGTTCTTATCTTCGGTTTCAGTTACGATCTCATCGATCCGAACCGGGTATGGCAAATACGGGTTTTTCACTTTACGATTCTCTTTTCAATTTTTCGGACATTTTCAGGCAAGGGGTTTATAGTTGTTCATCAATTCAACCACCTTACGAATATCAATATTCACCGGACAGAGACGGATGCATCGACCGCACCCCACGCATTGAATCCCGTTGTTATATTTGTCCACGTAATATTTCAATTTATGCATAAACCGCTGCCGGACTCTCTGAATCTTCATTCCTCTGGGATTATGGCCTGAAGCGTGGAGGGTAAACAACGGGTACATGCAGCTGTCCCAATTGCGCATACGCCTGCCGGATTTTCCACGGGTTTCATCCTGTATATCAAAACACCAGCATGTCGGGCAGACATATGTGCAGATACCACAGTTGATGCACGAAAATGCCACGTCTTCCCAGAAAGGTGCATCGTAGAGATCGATCGTTACTTTTTCCTTCAAATGATCGGTGCTTATAAAAGAGGTTATGCGTTTCTCGGCTGCCAGCCTTCTGGCTTCGATCTCTTTTTCTGCGACATCCGGGGCGATTTCAGTATCCCAATCCACCGCTTTCAAAAGATGTTTTCCTTTTTCGGTGATCGCTTTTGCCAGATAATGATCGTCTGCCGGAACCAAAAGCACATCCAGCCCCTCTTCGTGATAGGGGCCACACCCGGAACTCGTACAAAAGCACGTACTGCAGGGTGTATCACATGCCAGTCCGACCAGTGTAATTGCCCCATAGGCCTGTTTCCAGTATGGGTCCTCGTGCTCGGGAGTGTCGAAGTTCGGTTTGACCAGCAAAAAAGCGAATGCATCGCAGGGCCGGATGCCGAAAACTACACATGGCGTGGAATTCCTTTTGACTTCCTTTAAAATATGGCAATCTTCCCGGCTTTGGTCCAATGAGTATTCAAACATATTCTCGGACTGGGGAAGAACCAGCGATTTAAGGGAAAGGCGTGTGTTTAAAAAATTAAAGTCCGGGAATTCCCCCTCCCCCAGCGTCTTGAAGAGATAATCCTGATCCGCTTTGACCGGCCCGATTAGTCTAAAAGACCGACGAAGCTTTTGAAGGTCCCTCTCCCAATTTTCTTTATTAATTCGTATGAATTTCATTACAGGTGCCCTTATTTGATAAAATCATCCGGATCGCCTGGTTTATAGGTATCGAGGGGCGGACGGATATCGATGGTCATACCCGCCTCCCATTGAAAGAGTTCCAAACAGTCTTTTTCCAGTTTTTTGGTCAACAAGCGAACCGGAATGTCGACCGGACAGGCCCTTTCACAAGCGCCGCAGTCGGTGCACCGACCGGCGCAATGGTAAGCCCTCAGAAAATGAAATATGCGAATATCCGTAGAATCCTGACTTTTTCCGACCCACTGGGGACGGTGTTCATCCACAAAACAGGTGGGGCAGTAGCAGAGCGGACACGCATTTCTGCATGCGTAACACTGAATGCAGGGTTCTAAAATTTTGTCGAAAAAATCCAGCTTCTCTTTGGGGTCCATGGCTTCGATACGGCGAATATCTTCATACCGATCCATATCTGTTTTCTCTTCGACCTTATCAGCCACCAGTTTATCGTATAAAATCGGGTTTCGGTGAATGCAGATTTTGCAATTTTTCTGCAACACTTCTGTTTTCCGAAAACGTTTTTCAAACCCATGGCCCCTGACGATGATGTTGTCATCGTCTTCCAGGGCCTCTGAAACTTCGCCTTCTGACCGATTCGCAATTAGTTGTCTGTCGACCATTCCTTTGCATGGAACACCGATAATCACCAGTTGCTCCCGTCGGATCTTGTTTTCAATGATATGGGTGACAATGTTACGGGAATCGCAACCCTTGGCAATGATAGCTATCCTTTCTTTCCGGTTCGGGAGATAATTCGCAAGATTGATGCCGCAATGGCTGTCCCACACCAATGCGGTGATATCTTCAGGCCGGTTGACAAAAGTCGGTTCATTCATCATCGGCACGGTTCCCTTGCGGAATCCGATCACCATTTCAACCTCTTTTTTCTTCAACAGATCCGCTGCTATTTCCCTTATTTTATGGATATATTCCAGCATAACAGGCTACTCTGTCCCCGTGGTTTGAAGATCTTTGTCAACAACCTCAAAAGGTTTTTTTGCAAAATGGGTATTCGGCCCGAGATCTCTTATGATCGATGTCACTTCCTTGACAACATCGACAAATTTGATCGCTTCGGCGGAAGATACCCAGGAAAACTGGAGCCGTCCGGGTTCAAGCCCCATATATTCGATCAGATTTTGAAAGAGTGCAAATTTTCGTCTGGCATAATAATTACCTTCCAGGTAATAACATTCCCCGGGATGTCACCCGGATACCCAGACACCATCCGCCCCTTCCCGCAGGGCGGAGAGAAAAAACTTGGGACTCATCCGTGCGGTGCAGGGGATACGAACCACCCGAATGTTGGTCGGGTATTCCATCCTACCCACCCCCGCCAGATCCGCAGCACCATAACTGCAATAGTTGCATAAAAAACTGACGATTTTAGGTTCCCACTCGGGCATGGTAATGATCTCCTTTGTTTAATTCCGAAATACCGGATTTAATATACCTCGATGATCCCGGCTCTTTTACGATAGCGTCTCGTTCATGGTAAAGATCTGTGAAAAAATCTGGTCATTATCAAATCCTTTTAGATGGATGGCGCCGGACCGGCAGGATGCGACACAAAGACCGCACCCTTTACAGAGAACCGGATTAATTTCGGCTTTGCCGGCAAACGGCCCTTTTTCGGTAAAAAGAGGGGCTGAATAGGGACAAATAGCCACACAAACACCACAGGAACTGCAATTAACCGGATCGGTCATGGCAACTGTTCCGCTCATCTGAATCGTTTTCTTGGCGAGGAGGGTTATGCCCCGGGTTGCGGCCGCCACCGCCTGCGCGATAGACTCGTCAACCGGTTTAGGCGCGTGGGTCAACCCGCAGATAAAGACCCCGTCGGTTGCACAATCGACCGGCCGGAGTTTCACATGGGCCTCCATGAAAAATCCGTCATCATTCTGTGTGATTTTGTAAAGACGGGCCAGAGGATTCTCTTTTTCCGGGACAATGGCGGTTGCCAACACCAGGAGATCGGGTATGATTTCCATCCGCCGCCTGATGGAAGAGTCGGTAAACTCGATCTGAAGATTCCCATTTTCCTTAGATACATTTAATCCTTTTTCAAAATCGTATCGAAGAATATGGATGTCCCGTCTTCGGGCTTCCCGGTAAAGGTCCTCCCGGAGTCCATAACTGCGCATATCCCTGTACAGAATAAAGACATCCATTTCCGGGTTCATCTCTTTGAGTTTCAGGGCATTTTTTAAGGAATGGGTGCAGCAAACCTTAGAACAATATGGTCGCTCCGGTATTCGAGAACCGACGCACTGAATAAAGACAGCGGTTTTTTGTTTCCCAATTGATGGATCATTTTCGATCAGTTTCCTGTCCAATTCCAAACTGGTAATGACCCGGGGGTCATCCCCATACAGATGCGCATCCGGTTTTAGCTCTGAAGCCCCGGATGCAAGAATGGTGATCCCATGTGCTAGGGTCAGCTCTTCCCCTTTGGTTTGAATGGTTGTCTCGAAATTGCCTACGAAACCCTCAACCGCTTTAATTGTCGTTCCCAGATGGATATCAATGTTATCGTTTGTCTTTGTTGATTCAATCAGCTCCGTCAAATTTTGCTGGATATCCTCACCCCGCCATGTTTCGTGTAAACAAAGGGCCTGTCCCCCTAGATTTTTCTCTCTTTCCACAATGAAAGTGTGATATCCTTGATCAGCCAATGTTTTTGCCGCAGTCATTCCCGCAATACCGCCACCGATGATCAAGGCAGACTGGTTGACCTCCAGTGATGGTTCTGGAAGCGGTTGGTGCAGCGCAACCTTGGCCACGGCCATCCGAACCAGGTCGATCGCTTTTTTTGTCGCATCCTCAGGATGTTTCCTATGCACCCAAGAACACTGATTCCGGATATTGGCCATCTCAAAAAGATACTTATTTAGCCCGGCGTTTATCAAGGTTTCCTGAAAAAGCGGTTCGTGCGTTTTGGGTGTACAGGCGGATACAACCACTCGATTCAATCCTTTTTCTTTGATCAACGCGGCCAAATTGTCCTGTGTATCCTGGGAACAACTGAACATGTTTTCCTCCGCGTAGACAACATGGGGAAAGGTTTTAGCGGCTTCCACCACCGCAGGGACATCAACCACGCTTGCGATGTTTGTCCCACAGCGGCAAATAAACACACCGATCTGCGGTGGTTCTCCAGCCACATCGATTTCCGGTTGTATTTCCTTTGTCTTTGTTTGCGTCCATCTGAATTCAGACAGACTGCGTCCCGCCATCCCGGCGGCTGCGCTCGATTCGATAACCGATTGGGGAATATCCTTCGGAGCCTCAAGGGTACCGCAGATATAAAAGCCCGGTCTTGAAGCCTGCACCGGTTCAAAGCTTGTGGTGGATATAAAATCGTAATGATTCAACTCAACGCCCACCCTGCGGGCCAAATCGATTGTGGATTTACCTGTACCGAGACCGATGGAGAGAACGACAATATCGAATGTCTCGTCGACCCGCTTGCCCGTTTCATCGATGTATTGTATGGACAGCGTGTCATTATCGGCAACCGGGATGATGTGGGTAATTTTTGATTTGATAAACCGGATCCCTGATTCTTCTTTGCCTCTGTTGAAATATTTTTCAAAATCTTTGCCGTGGGTGCGGATATCAATATAGAAGATGGCGGTATCCAGAGGCGCCGCACTGTGCTCTTTGGCCAGCATCGCTTCCTTGATGGCATACGTACAGCACACAGAGGAGCAGTATCCCTTTGCACCGATATGCTCATCCCTCGAACCGACGCACTGGAGCCAGGCTATTTTTTTCGGTTCTTTTTTGTCTGAAGGCCGTACGAGATGGCCGCCATAAGGTCCGGAAGAGGAGAGCATCCGTTCAAATTCCAGGCTGGTTACAATGTTTTTAGATTTTGAATAGCCATGGATATCATGGTGTTCCGGATTGTAGGTTTCAGATCCGCTGGAAAGAATAACCGCCCCGACGTTAATCGTGACCTCCTTTTGTTGATCATCAAATTTGATGGCATCGGTTGGACAAAACTTTTCACAGACCCTGCATTTTCCCTTTTGTAAATAGATGCATTGAGAAGGGTCTAAGGCGTATTTAAGGGGAACGGCCTGGGCATATTGGATATAAGCGGCTTTACGCTTGATAAGGCCTGCGTCGTATTCACTCGCGACCTTTTTCGGGCATTTTTCTGCACAAAGGCCACAGGCGATACATTTTTCCATGTCAACATAACGTGGATTCTGGGTAACTTTGACATGAAAATTTCCCTCTACGCCGGATATGTCCTTCACCTCTGAAAGGGTGAGTATCTCTATGTTGATGTGCCGGCCGACCTCGACCAGTTTGGGCGAGATAACTCACATGGCGCAATCGTTGGTGGGGAATGTCTTATCCAATTGCGACATGAGGCCACCAACGGAGGCTGATTTTTCGATGAGATAGACGTAGTAACCGGAATCGGCGACATCGAGCGCGGCCTGCATCCCAGCAATCCCGCCACCGACGACCATTACCGAGCCAATCTTCGGATGTGACATTTTTTCTCCTAAGATAAAAAGGCTTCTATGCCGCTAATTTTCATTTGGTTCATTTTAATTCCCAGCAGCCTGCCTTTTATTCCCATTCCAAGTCCAAGAAGCTGAGGGTACAAAATAGACGGGAGGTGATGGTCTGTTTTTCGCCGGGTGTTCAGCATCTGTTGAACCGAGTCGAATTGCAGATGGCACCACGGGCAGGCAACGCAAAGATAATCTGCCCCGGCCTCCTTTCCATTTATCAGCTTCTTTTCCGTTAAATCCATTGAAAGATCATCATTGACTCCCAGCAGCGGCGCCCCGCAACACTCCAGCTTCAATGGCCAGTCAATGCTTTGGGCGCCTGTGGTTTTGACCAAGGTGTCAAAGAGAACCGGTGCCACCGGATCATCAAACTGCATGATGTCACTGGGGCGCAATGCGTGGCATCCGTGATGGGTAGCAATTTTAAGATCTTTAAAAGGGTGGATTACATTTTCCTTTATCTTTTCCTGGCCGACATCGTGATAAAGAACAGATAAAAAATGGGTGACTTTACGATCTCCATTAAACGTCAAATGCTCTTTTCCCAGCCAGGTATTGATTTCTTGCCGCAGAGATTTGTCTTCTTTCAATACGTGGTTTGCCTTTTTCAAGCTGCTAAAACAGCACATGCATAGGGTCATGATATCCAGACCCTGTTTTTCAGCAAGCGCCAGATTTCGGGCCGAAAAAAGGATGTAGGCCTTGAAATCCGCATTTCTCATCGGGTAGCCGCAACAATTAAATTCGCGTATATCGACTACATCGACTTTCAGTTTATCCAACACCGCTCTTGCTGAACGGTCAAACTGTTGGACACGGGCGGGGATAGTGCAACCCAAAAATAAGGCAAACTTCTTTTTTTTCATTCGGTTAATCCCCATCCCTTTCCGGTTTGACGGCGTTTGTCACCCCTTTAGAATTGGCCTCCGCCATTGCCTGATTTTTAAGTTCATAGAGTACATCGGTTACTTTTACCCCCTGTGGACAGTGTTCCTGGCACTGGTAGCAGGTGACGCAATCCCACAACATATTGGAACCCAGGGCCAGATCTTTCAAACCGAGTCCGATCGAGCGCATGATTTGATGTGGCAGCAGATCGAGAACTTCCTGGGGGTTTTCGTAGTTTTCGACTACCGGACATACGGTGCTGCAGTTTTCACAGGAAAAACAGTTGCTGTATGTACTGGCCTGCGTGGAGTGGTCAGAAGCGGTCTTAAATTCCCTGTCAACCGGGGTTAAAGAAATGATTTTTTCCGGTTGGTTCAGCAGCTCCCGGTTTTTTGAAATTGCTTCTCTAGCTGTTTTCAGCGGTTTTGGATAGGCTTTGTCCGGCAGGTATTGACGATTGAGTCCCCGGTAAAATGAGAAGGGGGAAAGGGCCAGTGGAACCGGCGTCCCTTTTTGAATGAGTTCCTCCCTGACGTTGAGCCACATATCTCTCAACTGGATGCCGGCCGGGCACACGACCGTACATCGATCACAATTGGTGCAGAGATAAATCCCTTCCAAAATGGCCTCGAGTTCGCTTTTGGTAAGCGGTTTATTTGTAATATAGGCTTTTAGAAACTGTAGCTTTTCCGATGGAAGAATGTTGATATTTCCAATTTTATCAAATGCGACAGCGACGGAACACCGTCTACTGCAGGTTCCACAGTGCATACAGGCGTCTAACTCCATGGCCTGCCGGGTGGCGATATTTGCCGGATCTGACGTGGCTTTATCCATAACAGCACCGGCGAGCAAACTGATGGGGCTGGCGATAATATGGAACATTTTGCTGAAAGGAAGATATGCCAGACCCAAAAAAGAGGCGATGATATGGAGATAATAGAAAAAAGTGGTGCTGTCCATCCTGTCCAGCATTAAAGCAATGGGACGTATCATGACGGCTGTGGCATATGCGGCAAAGGCTGACTTGATGGGAGAATGACAATCGGCGCAGTATGATTCGTCAAGATCTTTACCCTCTTCCAAAAGTTCCTCGTCGAAAGGCGGCTCAACATTCGGAGAAACAACCCCAAAATATTTTACCCAGTAATTTTCCAGTGCCGCTATTTCATCTTCTTCATCCGGATCCGCATAATCTCCCAACATGGTCTGAAATACGGTGTAGGAGGTTATTTTCACCCCATCTAGAAACACCCCTGAAATCATGACCGCAAAGAGAATAATGATGGCATATCGATCCATAGCGCTGGTCTTCAAGCGCGGGACCTTGAGTATAAGCCGTCGATATACCGCGATTCCAAGACCGATGATAATCATAACACCAAAAAAATTTCTCAAGAAAAAAAACGGATTGATCGTTGAATAGTAGTCGGTAAATATATTTTCGTAAAACGGGACCCCAAGGCCATGCACGAGCAAAAGGAGCATAAAACCGGCATAGATAAACATGTGCATCAGCCAGCGCAGAAAATTCTCCCTAAGAATCCGCATCTGCAATATCACATCAAGGATGAAAACCCGTAAAAGGACGAGGATTTTTTTACTGAAGATGACACTGATGATTCCTCTAACAGCCGAAAGGACTCTATCGCGGGTCGTCAAGTCATCTGCCAGAACTCCGATTCTCCGTGAGAACCATCTCGAAATTTTATAGATCAAACCAAGGATAAAAATAATCAGAGAGGTATAAAGGAGTAAATTAAATACCATATCATGAACCTATAACTCTAACCCGGACAAAACCGGTTGTAACGAAGTGGAAATCCCGATTTATCGGGGAACCCAATAGTCTTTCAGACCGGTACGACCTTCCGGGCATAGGGGGTAAAAACCGGGAGCAAAGAACTCCAAGAATTTTCCCTTGTTTTTCCTTTGGGCACTTTGGGGGTCTTTGTAAAATCAAAGATGGATAACTTGAGTGCCCATAAAAAGAGAGAAAGTCGCCGGGCATTAATTGTGAAAGCGACCCCCTGCGACTTTTTGTACATCCGATCTGAAAGGAGACCCAATTTGATTTCAAAAGGTTGAAAAAATTGAAACCAGAGGCAATGCAAAACGCTTTGAACATAAAATGAAACTCTCAATCAGAACGAGTTCATATACGGTGGCATAAAGCTTGTCAACAGGTTTTTCCTGCGATAGCATCAAACGATGGGCGTGTTGCGAGATGGAAAAAAAGGCATGGATGTCTGACGAAAAATCAAAAGTAGTGGTTATTTGCGGGCCGACGGGTATTGGGAAGACCGCCGTGTCGCTCGAAATAGCCGATCGGTTTTGCGGTGAAATTATCGGGGCTGATTCCATGCAGATTTATCGGTATATGGATATTGGTACCGCCAAACCGACACGAGACGAACGTGCCCGCATTCCCCACCATATGATCGATTTGATCAACCCGGATGAGTCAATGGATGTTGCCCGATTTGCGACCCTGGCACGTCAAGAAATCAGCCATATTTTTGAGAAAGCGGTTACTCCGTTTGTTGTAGGCGGAACAGGACTTTACATTAAGGGATTGGTCCATGGTCTTTTTAGGGCCAAATTCAGGAACCCATCGGTTCGGAGGCAAATGGAGGAAGAAGCAGCGCTGTACGGAGTTGGTGCGCTCCACCGGCAGTTAAAGATAAGTGACCCGGAAGCGGCCGATAAAATACATCCAAATGATCGATACAGAATCATAAGGGCGCTCGAGGTATTTGAAACAACAGGAAAGACCATCACGCAACACCATCGGGAACATCGGTTTTCAGACCGACCATTTGAAGTTTTGAAAATCGGTCTCCGCATGGATCGGGAGGAACTTTACCACCGGATTAACGACAGGTGCGATGCAATGATAAACGGAGGGCTTCTCGACGAGGTCAAAAGACTTCTGCAAATGGGTTACACCAAAGATCTTAAATCGATGCAGGCCATCGGCTATCGGCACATGATTGATTTTATGAATGACCACATGTCGTGGAATGAAAGCCTCCACACCTTCAAGCGTGATACCCGCAGGTATGCAAAGCGTCAATTGACCTGGTTCAAAGCGGATACCGAAATCGTTTGGATCGATCCGGGGCAGGTAAGGGATGTACGACTTTTGGTCAAACGGTTTTTGCAGGACTGACGGCAAGGATCGGTATCGCGCAATAAATCGCTGACCATCTGTTTAAACGATTTGATGTCTTTACCCGTTTTAAGCCGATCAACTCCTGTGCTTTATTTCAATAAAACCGCCCAGGATTTTTTCCCGTCTATCTTGATGGTGAGGGGAGTTTCAAGCTTGACTTGTCTTAAATAGGTTGTTTCGCTTTCATAGGGGAGAGAATTCAACCAGTCCCAATCGATAAAGTCCTTTTCACTTTGCGAGATGGTGATGTAGCTGATGCCAAGGGATGTAATATTTTGGAAAAAATGGGTTCCCTGGGAAGGGTCGGCATGTATCTTGTCCGATTTTGCCTCAATGATGGCGCCGATGCCGGAGATGTCATTCCAGTTCACGGGAATCCCGAGCCATCGATCGGCAGAACCCCATCTTCCAGGGCCGATCAGGAGATATTTTCGGTTTTGATTTATGATCTGCTGGTTGATTTTACCTATATCCGATGCAATTTCAGTCGTATGAG
>DRHF01000009.1 GCA_011049715.1 Desulfobacterales bacterium | reverse complement strand
GACGAACACCGATGGCCACCAGAACCGGAGATGTTTTAAGGGCTTTTGAAGCACAGGCGGAACCGGTATTTGCGTAGATACCATCTTGACTGAGCATAAAGATTAGGGCTTCTCCCTCGATCGCTTCAACACAAAAGCTGGCGTGACCCGGGAGTCGTTTGTCCGGATGGCCGGTCAATTTGACAAATTCCAACCGTTCCCCGATGCCTTTGATTAAAAAGTCCCTCAGGTTCCGCGTGCGGGCCACTTTGCCGGGTAGTTCTTTTGAAATGATTTCGGCTGCCTTGCCAAAACCGACAATACATGGGATATTCTCGGTTCCTCCCCGCCTCCCCTTTTCCTGGATACCGCCGTGAATTAAAGGCATCAGCCTTAAATTATCCCTGAAATAGAGTGCCCCAACTCCTTTAGGCGCCCCCATTGAAATACCGGAAAAACTCAATAGATCCACATTCAACTCATTGACGTCGACCGGAATATTTCCAACGGTTGCAACTGCATCGGTATGAAAGACAATTCCTTTTTCTCTGCATATGGCAGAAAGTTCTGAAATCGGCTCGATGGTTCCAATTTCGTTGTTTGCGTGCATGACGGATACCAAAATCGTTTCAGGCGTTATCGCCTTAGACAGACGTTCCGGGTCCACCAGGCCGTGTTCATCCACTTGGAGGAAAGTCACCTCGAAATCCATGCGCTCGAAGAATCGGGCGGAGTTGAGAACCGAGTGGTGTTCAATGGCAGAAATGATGATATGCTTCCCTTTTTTCTGTCTGGCAAAAGCGACGCCCTTGATTGCAAGATTGTTGGCTTCAGCTCCAGATGAGGTGAAAATGATTTCTTCGGCATTTGCACCAATGAGCTTTGCTATCTTTAGCCGTTGATCCTCCATCACCTCCTTGACGTTTGAACCGATGTCATAAACTGTCGAGGGATTCCCAAAATGCTGGTCAAAATAAGGAAGCATGGCCTCAATGACTTCTCTTCTCACCGGCGTGGCAGAGGCATGATCCAAATAAACCCGCTTCATATCAAGTTCCCTCATTTAACCTTTCGAATATAGAGTTTGTAACAATCCTCGTCTTCCTCTACACCGATAAATTCCTGGCCACACTTTTCACACCACTTGGGAATATCTTCCAGGGCACCGTCATAATCGGTCAGCACTTCCAAGACCTGTCCCTTTTTTAAGCACTTTAGCTTGTCACCCGGTTCCAAGAGATGGAGAGGACACATACGGCATACCAGGTCTAAAGTGGCATCAGCTGTCTGTTTCTCAACAAATTTCATTTTCACCCCCTTTTTCCCCACGACGGCTCTGTTGATAAACCGGTTTCAAATCACCCGATCGATTATGATTCCCGATGTAGACCAACTCCGGCTTTTTTAACACCACTTTCGTGTCCTGGGGAACGCCTTCTGTGATCCATACGTTTCCACCTATGATCGATCTGGCACCTATAATTGCCTTCGCGCCCAACAAAGTCGCATTTGAATAGATAATCACATCATCCTCAATAGTAGGATGCCGCTTCTGGTTCCTGAATTGATCGATCTCATCCGCCGGGAGGGATAAAGCACCCAGGGTCACGCCCTGGTAGATCCTCACCCGGTTTCCGATTTCCGTGGTTTCACCCACGACCACACCAGTACCATGATCGATAAAAAAGCGCCGCCCGATTGTTGCACCGGGATGGATATCAATACCGGTGAGACTATGGGCATATTCGGTCATCATTCGCGGCAAAAGTGGCACTTCCATTTCATAGAGTTTATGCGCCATGCGGTAAACGGTAATGGCGAACAGCCCGGGATAACTGAAAATAATTTCATCGTAACTCTTTGCAGCAGGGTCTCCCGCAAAAGCCGCATCGATGTCTCCGGCCAGTATGGTCTTTAAATCAGGCAGTGATTGGATAAATTGAAACGCGGTTTTATGACTACTTTCCAGACATTTCGAGCAGGGCATATCCAAACGGAGGCACTCATGCTGAAAAGACAAAACAATCTGTTGTGATAGCCGATTAAAAAGGGCCATCGCCTCCTGACACAAAAAAGACCCCAAATTGATCGAATCCATTCGGGTTTGGATGAAATACCCCGGAAAGATCAGGCGTCTGGCCTGTTGGATGATCTCAATGACCGAGTCCTGTGACGCAATCGGTGTAATGTCCACGTGTTCGAAAGACAGGGTATCGTCTTCAGATGGGACCAACAGCCGCTGCACGGTCGTGGGGATAGTTTCATAAAAACGGGTTACGGTCTCGGTATCCCTTTTAATTTCCTTTGATTTTAAAGATGGGACGGTCATTTTCGGTTACCTTTTAAATTTTTAATAAAATTTTGATACCGCCAAATCGACTCTAGTATCCATTCGACCTCGGCAGACTAAAAATACCACAACGTAGCATAAATGTCAACCACCTGAACCCAAATGCCGGGCATATTCTCCATCAGATTTCCGGCGATAGCGAAGCCCTTGACCGATCCGGGCAGCAGAGTGGATCGTTCTGATCGGATGATATGCCAGCCGGTTAAAAACAACAGTTAATTCGATCGAAGTGCCCGTTCAATAATACCACCGCCAAGCACGGTATCTCCCCTGTAAAAGACGGCTGACTGTCCGGGCGCTACCGACATCTGCGGCGTGTTAAATAGTATTTTAGCCCTATCGTTTCCGTGTGGAAACAGCATGGCGGGAATTTCTTGATGGTTCAACCGGATCTTTGCCCCTATCTTGTGCTGCCGGTCAAGCCTATCAATGGCCATCAGATTAAGGTCCTTTGCGATCAACCCTTTGGAAAAAAGGTTCTCCCTGTCACCCACAACGATCCTGTTGTTTTCAGCATCAATGTTCGTCACATAGAGCGGGCGGTCCGATGCAATCCCCAATCCCCTACGCTGCCCAATTGTGTAATGTATGATCCCTCGATGCCTTCCCAGGAGATTTCCATTTTCATCCACAATATCGCCGCCCTTCACCTCTTCCTCGTTGAAAAGAACCGCATAGTCATTTTTAGCAACAAAGTCCTGGCTTTCCGCCTTGTAGGCTGTTTCCAGTTCCATGGACCGTGCAATTTTTTTGACCTGGGCTTTGGTGTATTCGCCAAGGGGAAAGAGGGTACGGGAAAGCTGCTTGCGAGTTAACCGATAAAGAAAATAGGTCTGGTCTTTTGACCGGTCTTCAGCCTTTTTCAGCAGAAACCTTCCGCCGGTTTTTGCCAGCTTTGCGTAGTGTCCGGTGGCAAAAAACTGAAAACCCACTCCTTTTTCCATCGCCTTTTCCAAAAGAAAGCCAAATTTAATCTTTTGGTTGCACACCACGCAGGGATTCGGTGTTCTCCCCAGAAGGTACTCATGCTTGAAATATCCGATAACATGCTTTCTGTACGCTTCTCTCAGGTCAAAAGTGTAATAGGGAATGTCGAGTCTTTTACAGATCTGTGCGGCCGCTTCAACATCCTCTGTTTCCCCCGGACCATAACATCCGTGTCTTCCAATCTTCTTGAATTTCCCATAACCATCAAATATCTCCATGGTGACACCGATCAGGTCATAGCCTTTTTCTTTGAGCAGTACCGCAGCAACCGAAGAATCGACCCCTCCGCTAAGCCCAACGGCAACCTTTATTTTGTTACGCGATGTTACCATCTCAAAACGCATCAAGGAACATAATTTTTTTCTCTGCCTCATGTCGGTGGGTAACACGGGCGGTATCCCGAACAGTTGACGTGGTATATGCAACCAGTTTCCCGAGTGCGGTCTTTAAATCGGTTCCCTGAAGAATCACGGTGGGACCGGAAAAATCAAACGGAACAAGGAAGTGATCGCTTTCTTTCCAGAGACTCCTCAACACGTTGCATTCATTTTCATTGCGTGCGACAATCACCTTATCGCCATTTTCCAGTCGAAAATGTCTTCCTGTTTTAAGAAGGGGGATATCTCTCATGGATGGGTTTTTTGTGAAAAAAAAATAATCGCGTATTCTCTCTGAAAAATTTTTGTCGGTCAAAAGACAGCCACCTGCCGGACAGGGATAGTCACGAATACCCTTCTCATCGGCAAGGGAGATCTGAGTTTTCCTTGACCGCCCGGTAATCGCCAACAATTTATTCCTATCCACCCGCCCTTCCCGCTCCGGAACTGTCGGTTCAAAATGTGCAGCCGAAAGGGGCCGCAAAAGATACTCCGGAAAACCGGATTCTACCGCGATCATCTGCATCGCCCGCTTGTGTTGGGACATGGGACGCTGGCCCAGGACTTCACCGGTAAACATAAAATCTGCACCTATTTTTTGCATGTATTCGCCGGCTTTTTTTATTTTCATGATCCTGCAGTCGATACACGGATTCATCTGGGATCCATACCCGTATTTCGGATGCTTCACCATATCCAGATATTCATCGCGCAACGCGATTTGCTTAAGTGATATGCCGCCCAGTCCTTTTGCGGCCGTGACAGCCGCTGCACATCCTGCTTTCTTCGGTGTACAGGTGCAAAAAGAGGAGGTAAAGTTGACGGCACATACCTCAATCCCTTGCTCCAGCATGAGTTTGGCGGCAAGCGTGCTGTCGAGTCCACCGGACAACAGACCGACCGCTTTGGTCTTTATTCTTGTAGCGTGCATCGGTTACCTAATCGAAAAAAATCTCCGACATTTCATTTGAGAAAACTGGAAGTTATTTCAAAATGCAGAAATTTTGCTTTTGGTTATCGGAATACCATTTTGGTTGTTTTTAATCGAATTACGCAACATATTAAACATTAAAACGCTATTTGTAAACTCCATTGTCCGATCAAATCAAGGGGATGGAGCCAGAGTCGCTATATCAGATTTCGGAATAAAATTGAAACATTTTGAACCAAAAACGAAACGGTCTGCCTATTTCAAAAACCCCATGGCTACCGTGTCGACATCACACCGAATCAGCTTCGCCACGGAAATAGGAGTCTCACCACTCGAACCCGATGAAGAGCGTTGGCCCCTTGAAAGTAAGATCGATTTCCAGGGGCAGGCTTTTAACTTTTGCATCAATATTGATTTGTCGATACCCGGCGCCGATATGGAATCGAGGTGTAATTCTGGCCAACACAGACACCTCTAATTCAAGATAGTCGGCCTCCACATCACTAATTTCCCAGGTGCCGCCCAGCAGTGAAGCACGCAACCTGAGAAATGAAAAAGGGTCACTCTCTACAAAACCTCCAAAAAACAGCAGGCCGGTATCGGCATCCGCTTTTGCAGATCCACTTCGATCGGAGGCGGCTTTTGCCTCGATGGCGAGATATTCTCCTCCGATCATCAACCCGCCGTGGAATGCTTCAGAGCCGATGTTAAAACGGTAAAGACCTTGCATCACGGTCATTTCGATGGAACTTGAAATATTCTCATTTATGGTAAACTCCTTATCCCCGAAATGAATGGTACGATCGATGGCATTGCGTGCTGAAGCGTCCAGTTTGAAAATGGAGAGGCCGAACTGATGGGTGTTACCCATAATAACCCGGACGCCGGGAACCGTTTCCATGTCTCCGTATCCAAAATCATTCTCAAGATCTATCTTTGTCCCTTTAAGGCCATCGATGCCGACAGAAGCCTGGCCTTCGGGTTCCAATAACCAGAAAAATCCCTCTATCTCCACCAAAGCCCAGGCCGGGACTGAACAAAATATCCAAACAACACAAATAGCCATTATTTTATTCATGAGATATTCTCCTCCTTTTCATTGGTTCCGATATTTGAAAAGGGTGCTTCTTAGCATATGTTTCAAGTTTCGCACCTGATATTTTAAGAAAAACCGCATCAGGCCTAGGGTAAAAAGAAATTTTTCTGGAAAAAATTGATGATGAGCGCTTTGACAACGGCACAAAACCTTTTAAGAGTTATCATTTCAGAAGCAACTGATATTGCAAAAGAAACCAGACCATCGCGTGCCTGTGCACGGTGATTACTTTATGGATACCGGTT
>DRHF01000008.1 GCA_011049715.1 Desulfobacterales bacterium | reverse complement strand
CCGGATGTGGTTTTTATTACGGTTAAGGCCAATGCGCTCTCTCTTATAGCCTCCGCCATCGAAGATTTTTATAGAGATGGTATGTATGTGGTCAGCTGGCAAAACGGTATAGATACGGAAAAGGAAATTGCCAAAACCCTGGGTCCCAGGCCGGTCATGCGGGCTGTGGTCAATTATGGATGCAGCCTTTTGGAACCTGCCCGGGTCCGCATGCCGTTCCACCATTTTCCTCACTTTATCCAAGAACTTGACCCGGAATCAAGACATGCAGCGGGCCCTATCGCAGAAGCACTGACCAAAAGCGGATTGGTCACACACCACACAGACCAGATTGTTTCGATGGTATGGCGCAAAAGCATTATGAATGCTGCAATGAACCCTGTATGTGCGGTGACCGGTCTGACCATGGCGCAGGCCATGAACGATCCAATCGTTTTTCAGGTCGTTGATGCACTGGTCAAAGAATGTATTGAAGTGGCTCGTGGAAATGAGATCAGCCTGGGGTGGGACTATTATTCCGAAGCCGTGATGTACATGGGGAATGCAGGGGATCACAAACCGTCCATGCTTGTGGATATTGAGAAGAGGCACAGGACAGAAATCGATTATATCAATGGAAAATTTGTTGAATATGGTGACCGAGCAGGCATAAAAACACCGTATAATATATCGCTCCGATCTTTGGTAAAAGGATTGGAGTCAAGGTTATGAGACAGAATATTTTTGTTGGTATCGATGTTGGCGCATCAAGAACCAAAGTAGCCATTTTGGATTACGAAAAAAATTTGGTCGGCCATGCAGTAAAGAAGTCGGGTACGGATTTTTCAAATTCAGCCGAAACGTGTCTTTCGGTCTCTTTGAAGATGGCTGATTCTTCCAAAAGAGATATTGTCAGCGCTGTCTCAACCGGATATGGAAGGAAAAACGTTTCTTTTACGAAAGAGACTAAAACCGAAATCGGTTGCCATGCAATGGGTTGTTACCTTTATTTCCCAATTGCCATCACCATCATTGATATCGGGGGTCAGGATAACAAGATTATCAAGCTCAATGAGGAAGGTCGCCGTACCAGTTTCAAGATGAATCGAAAATGTGCTGCTGGGACCGGTGCTTTTCTGGAAGAAATGTCCGCCCGCTTGGATATACCCCTAGAGAAGATGGATGGGTTAGCCGGACAATCCGAAAATATGGTCAAACTAGGCAGTTTTTGTACGGTTTTTTCAGCAACGGAGGTATTGGAAAACATTCGAAAAGGCAAAAAGATACCTGATATTGTTAAAGGCGTATTCTTTTCGGTAATTCGCCGGGTGCTAGAAATGGATTCCCTGACGGAGAATGTGGTCATGACAGGAGGTGTGGTCGCCCATAACCGCAATCTGGTCAAGATGACAGAAGAGATCATCAAAAGAGAAGTCCTTGTTCCGAAACATCCGCAGCTGACCGGCGCTATTGGGGCAGCCCTTTATGCCATGGAAGACAGCCCTTGATATTGGTGATTTGTTAAAATGAAAGAAACTATGGCTGAGGAAGAGAAGGTTGTCCGAAAAAAACTGAAATCTGCCAAAGTTTTGGAAAAGTTCATGGCTGATTATTATCATGAACTCGACCGGGCGTCTAAAACAGGTGAGAAAAAGATCGCGTGGTGTACGAGCGTCGGGCCTGCTGAAATTTTGAGAGCGATGGGTTTTGTAATTTATTTTCCCGAAACCCACTCGGCGATGCTCGGATCTACACGTATGGCCAGTGATCTTATTCCAAAAGCGAACGCCATCGGCTATTCGCCGGACATCTGTTCCTACCTGACCGCGGATATCGGGGCTTATCTGGAGGGGGTAACCCCTTTGTCGAAGGCCTTTGAAGGAATCACGGTCGTACCCAAACCGGATGTGTTGGTGTTTAACACAAACCAGTGCAGGGATGTTCAGGACTGGTTTAGTTGGTACGGTAGAGAGTACAATGCGCCGGTGGTCGGGGTACACACACATAGAGGTGTAGGTAAAGTTACCGAGAGTCATATTACATCGATTACCAGGCAACTAGAAGCGTTGATTGAGCCGTTGGAAAAAATCTCGGGCCGTAAGTTCGAAATCGAAGATTTAAAAAAAGTCGTAGCGCTTTCCAGAGAATGCTCTAATCTATGGAAAAAGGTGCTCGATACCGCGTCTGCGGTTCCAGCACCCCTAACCTTTTTTGATGGAACCACACTGATGGGGGCTGCGGTGGTTGGCCGGGGAACCTCAGCCGCCAATGACTGTTACAGGATATTGATAGCAGAGCTTGAAGAAAGAGTCTTAAACAAGGTGGGTGCAATCGAAGATGAGCAGTTCAGGATCTATTGGGAGGGAATGCCGGTCTGGGGAAGACTCGGCGCTCATTTTCAGTTATTCGCAGGTCTAAAGACAAATGTTCTCGCATCTACCTATTGCAGCAGCTGGATATTTTCCGACCTCGATTCAACAGATCCATTTACAAGTATGGCGCGGGCGTACACAAAATTGTTTATCGTCCGCTCTGACGCGTATAAAGAAAAATATATCAAGAAAATGTTGGATTTTTTCAAAGTTGACGGTATTGTCTACCATGATGCGAAAACCTGTCCCAATAATTCCAACTGCCGTTACGGCATGCCGCAACGGATAGAAAAAGAGACCGGTCTTCCCAGCCTCGTTATTAACGGAGATCTCAACGATTTAAGGCTCCTTTCTGATGAACAGACCAGAACCAATGTGGAGGCGTTTATCGAACAGCTGGAGGAGAACAAATAAATGAACCTTACTGTGAATAGGCATTTGATGGATGGGGTGATATGGCCTGCTGGTTAAATTTGGGCCAAATTCTGAAAATAAATGCAAAGAAATTTCCGGACACCATTGCATTAAAGGATAAAGACAGAAAATTTACCTATCCTGCGGTCAACAGACGTGTGAATAAGCTGGCCCACGGTCTATTGTCCATGGGTTTAAAAAAGGGAGACAAAATTGCGGTTTTGCTCGAGAACAGTATTGAGATTGTCGAAGTATATCTTGCAACGGCAAAAACCGGGTTGGTGATCGTTCCGATTAACTTTCGCCTGGTGGGAGCGGAAATAGAATACATTGCAAACAACTCGGACGCTGTAGCCTTTATCGTTCAGGACGAATTAATTCCGACAGTGGATGACATCAAACCGAATCTAAATCTTATTCATCCCGATCGGTATATTGTTGTAGGTGAAGAAACGAAAGGGTACCGGTTGTACGAAGAATTGATGGCGGATGGTTCGGAGAGCGAACCGGAGGCTTTTGTTGAACCCCACGACACATGGATTCTGATCTATACCTCCGGCACCACCGGCAGACCCAAAGGTGTGGTTCGTTCCCATGAATCACACATTGCTTTCTATCTTATCAACGCCATCGATTTCGGTTTCAGCCAGCTCGACATCTGTATGAACGTCATGCCGTTATGCCACATCAATTCCACTTTTTTTACGTTCATCTTCCTGTATATTGGCGCAAGCGTTTATATCCACCCGGCAAAGTCTTTCAATGCAGAAGAAGTATTGAAAATCATAGAGCGGGAAAAGATCACTTTCATCTCTCTCATCCCGACCCATTACAACCTTATATTAAATGTGCCGTCAGATGGGAAGAAGAGCGATGTCAGTTCCATAAAAAAACTTTTGTGCTCATCCGCTCCGGTGAGAAAAAACATGAAATTGGCGATTATGGAATTTTTTAAAGGGGTTGAGCTTTATGAGGGATACGGCTCCACAGAAGCGGGTTGTGTCACTATACTCAAGCCCCAAGATCAGATGAAGAAATTGGGGTCTATCGGTTATGAACCGTTGGGCACCGATTTTGTGAAAATCTTAGACGAGAACGGAGATGAAGTGAAAACCGGGGAGGTCGGAGAGCTTTATTCCCGGGGGCCGATGCTTTTGGATGAATATTACAAATTGCCGGAAAAGACCGCTGCTTCTTTTCATGGGGAATGGTTTTCCGCCGGTGATATGGCGCGACGAGATGAAGATGGATTTTATCAGATCGTTGACCGAAAAGACAATCTGATCATCACCGGTGGCGAGCATGTCTATCCCAGTGAGGTCGAGGAGGTCGTCGGAAGTCATGAATGTGTGTTCGACTGCGCCTGTATCAGTCTGCCGGATGACAAATGGGGTGAGAAAGTCGTAGCGGTTATCATACCCAAATCCGATGCCACTGCTGATGATATCAATGAACAAACCATCAAGGATTGTTGCAGGGATAAACTGGCCGGTTATAAACATCCCAAAGAGGTCATATTTATCGATTCAGATGAGATGCCGAGAACAGCGACCGGTAAGATACTCCACCGTAAGCTCAGAGAGAAATTTAAGAAATAATAAGGTAGAACAAGCAAAACCAACTCAAAATGAGGAGGGAGTTAAATGTTGACAAAAGCCTTCATCCCCTATGGCGGCTATTACAGTACCCCCTTTGCCAGGTGGCAAGGGAGCCTGGCCAATGAAAATTCCATTTCCCTGGCGGCAGAAACTTCCAAAAGATGGCTTGCCGAAAAAGATTGGGACCCCAATATGTTTGACTATTTCATCCTGGGAATCACTGTTGGCCAGCCAAAATTGTTCTACGCCGGTCCATGGGCGTCGGCCCTCCTGGGGGCCACCCTCACACCCGGGGTTGTCATCAGCCAGGCGTGTTCGACTTCAACAACATGTATTTACCAGGCCGCAGTCGGTGTTGAAACCGGTCAATATGATAATGCGCTGGCGTTGATGACAGACCGCTGTTCCAACGGACCGCACACGATCTGGCCGAATCCCAAAGGACCCGGCGGACTCGTGGTGTCAGAAAACTGGGTAATGGATCACTTTAACCTCGATCCATGGGGCGGCACCGCAATGATCCAGACCGCTGAAAATGTGGTGAAAGAAACCGGGATCACCCGGGAAGCGTGTGATGATGTGACGTTGAGACGATACGAACAGTACAAGGATGCCCTTGCCGATGATCGAGCTTTTCAGGAACGGTATATGTTTCCAGTAGAAATAAACTTGTCAAAAAAGAAAACCATCATGGTGGCGGAAGATGAAGGCGTTTTCGAGACCACCAAAGAAGGATTAGCCGGCCTTCGGCCGGTCATTCCGGGTAGTGCACATACGTTTGGAACCCAAACTCATCCGGCTGACGGGAACTGTGGGGTAACCCTGACGACCCGGGAAAAAGCAAGGGAACTCAGCTCTGAGCCGGATATTGAAATCCAGGTCGTTTCATACGGCCATGCCCGGGTCAAAAGAGCGTTTATGGCCATGGCTGTTGTTCCGGCAGCGAAAATGGCCCTGGAAAAAGCAGGCATTACGGTTGATGATGTCGGGGCGATTAAGACCCATAATCCCTTTGCAGCCAATGATATCTATATGGCCGATGAGATGAAGATTGATGTCAATGGCTTCAATAACTATGGCTGTTCTCTGATTTTCGGACATCCGCAGGCACCGACGGCCGGCCGACTGATCATCGAGGGGATCGAAGAGGTCGCAATCCAAGGCGGGGGCTACATGCTATTTACCGGTTGTGCAGCCGGAGATACCGGTGCCGCCCTTGTGTTAAAAGTAGGATGATATTGATCTGAAAAAAATCATCTTTAGACAGCACAGTAAAGAAAGCGTTCCATAACTTTTGCTCAAGTTTGGCACCCTATATTTTACGAAGATCCGTATCCGGCACAGAGCGATCTGAAACTTTATTCGCATAAGCCGAATTTGACACTCAGGTGAATTGGGCTGTGAAACTTGAGTTTTTAGTCAGGATAAGATCGTACATTTTTGTGGATCAAGAAATAGGTAGAGTTCTTGGCCTTCTTTTTGTTGCAGGTGATGCGGCGCCTGGACCCTGATCATCGTGTTATTGACACTTACGAAAAAGTATAGGAGGTTACCCAAATACGCCTTATGGGCAACAATACCCTTTACCAGATTTTCTTTGGCCTGGGGGGGGTCCGTAAATACTTCCACATCTTCAGGGCGTATGGCTGCATACACTTTTTCTCCTGGTTTTATTGCCGAACTGTCCGACGTCTTACAGCGCATCTTTTCGCTGAATTCGGTACGCACGTAAACTGCATCCGAATCCGGGGTGATCTGAACAACCTCACCGGACATAAAATTCATGGTTCCGATGAAATCGGCAACAAACTTATTGGCGGGCTTTTTATATATTTCCTGTGCAGTGCCGATTTGCACCACGTTACCCGAGTCCATGACGGCGATTCGATCGGAAATAACCATCGCCTCCGCCTGGTCGTGGGTGACGTAGACCGATGTGATGCCCATCCGTTTGACAAGGCTCTTGATTTCGAATCTCAATTCTTCTCTGAGCTTGGCATCCAGGTTGCTCAGCGGTTCATCCAACAGCAACACTTTAGGATTTCTCACGAGCGCGCGTGCAAGGGCTACCCTCTGTTGTTGTCCACCGCTCAACTGGGCCGGATACCTGTCTTCCAGACCATCTAAACCGACCAATCCCAATATCTGTTTCGCTTTTTCTCGGATACGCTGCCTGGAAATTTTCTGTAGTTTCAAACCGTATACAATATTATTGAATACCTTCATATGCGGCCATACAGCATAGTTTTGGAACACCATGCCGATTCCCCTTTTTGACGGATGGACAAACCCTTGTGAAAGCATAGATTTGCCGTCAATAATGATATCCCCTTCCTCCGGGACCTCCAATCCGGCGATACAGCGCAAGGTGGTTGTTTTTCCACACCCGCTGGGCCCAAGAAGGGTTAGCATTTCTCCCTTGTTCACCTCAAGCTGTATGTGATTAACAGCCACCACGTTTTTAAATCGCTTGAACAGGTTTTGAATCTCGATAAAAGCCATTTAAAATTTGTCTCCTTACACAATCGTTCTCAGGTTCAATGCCTCTCTAAGTTCTTTTTCTGTTTTTTCATCTTTTCCCATTCAACACTTGTCCGCCTTTGGAGGATTCGATGTTGGACGTTCGATGTTCATTTTTTTTCAGTTAACCCCTCAATCCTGACACCTGAAATCTGACACCTTTATTTTTCACCGGTCCCCCAGGCAGCTTTGAGGATGCCTCCGCCGATTCTTGAAATGATCAGCAGAAGAATAAAGGTGATCACAATCATCAAAAATG
>DRHF01000007.1 GCA_011049715.1 Desulfobacterales bacterium | reverse complement strand
TCAAGATGACGTGTAATTTCGGGTTCAACGGCAACCATGGGTACGATTTCTCCATCCATGGAACGGAGGGCAGGCGGTTTGACTATTCCCGGACTCCGGTGAAGAAGGACAGACCCTTGGTTCATTTCATCAACACCTGTGAAAAAGGCAAGGATCATTCGATAGCCACGGAAAGCATTTTCGATGGCATGAAGGTGTGTTTCGCTATCGACCGGGCGGTTTCCTCGAACATGTCAGTAATGGTGATGTAGATGAATTCAGCACTTGTTAAATATGAAGCCGCTTGTCGCGCTTTAGGCGAAGCAAAGTCGATAGATGAGGTCAAGGATATTCGCGATAAAGCAGAAGCTATGCGGGCTTATGCACGAATGGCCGGTGATACGGACTTCCTATTTTGGGCAATCGAAATAAAGCTAAGGGCTGAGCGCCGGGCCGGAGGGATGCTGGCGGAGATGCAGCTTCAAGGGCCTGGAGAATACCAACGGTCGTATCATACGACCGTTGCTCCGACGCTTGACGAATTGGGCATCACTAAAGACCAATCCTCTCATTGGCAATTAGAAGCGTCGGTGTCTGAGGATGAGTTTGAGAAATGGATGAATGGTCATTTGGGGGATGAATTCCCTACCTCATCCGGGCTTCTCAATCTCGCCAAACGCCTAGCCGCTGAACAAGAAAACGGGTCCAATAAAACCACAGAAGAAAAGGAAGAAAAAGGGAAAAAAGTTAAATTCGGCGCTCCCGATATATCAATCAGGGAAATCGAAGCCGTTGTCGAAGTTTTGCAAAACCGGACCCTTACCAACGGTGGGTTGGTGAGGCAATTCGAGGAACGATTTTCTGAATTTATTGGTGGGGGAGATTGTGTTGCGGTCTCAAGTTGCACCGCTGCGCTGCACTTGTCCTACATGGCTTTGAAGATAGGCCCGGGTGACGAGGTTATCTGTCCCGCCATGACCCATGTTTCCACCGCCCACGCCATCTCTATGACTGGCGCAAAGCCGGTGTTTGTCGATTGCCACGAAGATCACGGGCTGCTCGATCCTGATTTGATACCGGCTGTCTTGACCCCAAAAACCAAGGCAATTTGCGTGGTGCATTTTCTTGGTCAACCTGGGTACATGCGGTCTCTTGCGGATATCGCTAGAGAACATGATTTAAAGATCATCGAGGATTGTGCCCACGCCTTGGGCACTAACCATGGAGATAACCATGTGGGGCTCATCGGGGATTGCGGGGCGTTTTCATTCTATCCCACAAAGATGATAACCACCTGTGAGGGGGGGATGTTTGTCACCAAACACCCCGAACTCGCTGAGAAGGCCCGTAGTTTAAGAAACTTCGGCCTGGATAGAATCTCAGGCGACGTTACAGCCTTGGGTTGGAATTATCGCATGACTGAAATCCAGGCAGCTATCGGGATCGAACAACTTAAGCGTTTGCCCTCTTTTTTTGTCAAGAGAGAGAGCAATTGGCGAATATTACGCGAATCTTTGAAGAACTTTAAAACCTTCGAGGGTCGTGATGGAATCGCGCCTTACGCTTATCAAATCCTGGTGGATGATAGGGATGAGATGCGGGCGGAGCTTCTGCGGAACGATGTCCAAACCTCTATTCATTTCGAGATCCCGGTGCCGCATTTTTCATTCTATGGCGGGGGTAGTTTCCCGGTGGCCGAATACATCGCGGAGCATTCCATCACCCTGCCGGTTCACACCAAACTCGAAAAGACAGCCATGGAGAGACTTGTAAGCAATGTCCGTAAGTTTGAAAGATAGGAGAATAATCCTAATTGGCGGGGCTGGATTCGTTGGCCACAATCTCGCTATCAAATTGCATGAGTTGGGTGCGAAGGTAACGATCATCGATCCCATGTCCATCAACAATTACTACTCGGTGTGGCTTTCCAAAGATCCCAACCGGGAGATGTATCTGGGGTTTCTGATGCAACGCCAAAGGCTGTTAGATAGTCTCAAAATCAAAACCATCCATGTGGATGCCTGCGATTATGAATTCCTCAACATGGTGATGAAGCCATTGGAACCCGAGACGGTAATACATCTCGCGGCGGTGGCGCATATAGATCGATCCAATGCCTATCCTTACAAGGCATTTCAATCTTGTCTTACATCGCTAGGCAGTACATTGGATGTTTGCCGGGCGTTAGGCGTTGACCACACGATTTTTCTTTCGTCGTCCACCGCCTATGGCGATTTTCCCAATCCGGTTTTGAATGAAGACGATTCGTGTTCCCCAAAAGGAGTTTATGGCACTTTGAAATTCATGGGGGAATGGATGGTGAATTATTATAGGGATACGTTTGATATGAACCTCACTGTGGTCCGTCCCTGCGCGCTGTACGGGCCTCGCTGTATCTCTGGCAGGGTGATACAGAAGTTCATCGAAGCGGCACTCACGGGCGCTCCCATCACCATACAGGGCACGGGAGAGGACAAGGAGGATTTCACCTATATAGAGGATTTCCTTGAGGGCATGGTTCGGGTGATCGAAAACGAAAATTCCAGGGGTGAATTATTCAATCTCACGTCGGGTAATGCTCGTTCCATCAAGGATGTGGCGGATATCGTAAACCAACATTTGCCAACCGAGATCACCTATACGGCGCGGGACAATCAGAAACCTTCTCGTGGCACCATGAGCGTTGAAAAGGCCAAGGATTTAATTGGATATTGGCCAACATATGATTTGGAGGCCGGGGTGAAGGAATATATTGATTGGTATCGGGAGGATGGGGATATGAAATGAAGAAGATGTTAGAGTGGTTAGCCATCGGTGTTTATTTGTGTGTCCCCGCTTTATTTATTTGGGTGGTGTGGGACGCTGGACGTTTTTTCGGTTGCTAATTGGCAAGAAATCCGCCGATTGAGATAGCCTCCAATTTTAGGAGGCATCATGCCGCACAGATTAAGACCAGTCCGTAGATTAAGACCCGTTTCGCCGGGTGCTCGCGGTTTATTCACTGCACGTTTAAGGGGGGCAAAGGGTTCTCCAGCGACCGGCGTTTTGAAACGCAACAAGCGAGCGAAGCCACGGCGTAGATGAATCTCTCCCGTACCGTCGCGGAACTTGAATCTCGCCAAGCTGGACGGAAACTATTCCGCGAATACGCCAAAATTTATGATCCCGATAAACCGGAAATAATTGGGGCCTACCCTTGGCAGGTGGAGTTTCACAATGCTGGCGATATCAATATAGAGAGAATGGTTATTGCCGGATCGCGAACCGGGAAGACTCAATGCGCCGCTGCTGAAACCGCTTGTCACGCTACAGGGGCCTATCCCTCTTGGTGGAAGGGGAGGAAGTTCGAGAAGCCCGTTTCTGTATGGTGTGGCTCGGAATCAAACGAATCATCACGCGATATCATTCAACTGGCATTACTCGGGCCGGAAGGCTCCCACGGGACTGGCTGGATACCCAAAAGTGCAATAGTTGGGAAAGTGAAGTACCGGCAAGCTGGTGTTTCGGAAGTGGTTGACACGATTAAAGTGAAACATTCCTCCGGGGGTGTCTCCACTATTTCAATGAAGACCTACGAGCAAGGCCGCAAGAAATGGCAGGGGACTAAGAAGGATGTAATTTGGCTTGATGAAGAATCACCGATGGATATTTATACCGAGGCGATGACCCGCACCTTGGATGCCAAGGGGATAACATATGTAACCTTCACCCCCTTGCAGGGGCCTACGGAGTTGGTTGTTCATTTCCTGCAAGCCAAATCCCCAGGAATTTATTACAAGAATGTCACCTGGGATGATGCGCCTCATCTGGATAAAGAACAAAAAGACCATCTTTGGAATTCCTATTCGGAATATGAAAGAGATACACGGGTTTCCGGTTTGCCCATGATGGGGTCTGGTTTGATCTTCCCCATCGCCGATGAAAAAATTATCGTTGAACCGTTTGAAATGCCCCATCACTTCGTCCGGATCAACGGCATTGATTTCGGCATAGATCATCCGGGGGCTGGAGTTTTCTGTGCCTGGGATCGGGACGGGGACACCTTCTATATCTACGACGCTTACAAGAAATCAGGCGAGACGACGGTTTATCACGCCGATGCCATGAAAAAGCATGGCAACTGGATACCCAATGCTTGGCCCGCTGATGGTTTGATCCGGGACAAGGGATCGGGGGTGCAATTGAAGAACCTCTACAAAAAGAAGGGGTTGTTCATGCTCAAGGATTATGCCCGCTATCAGGAGAAGGAAAAGGCCGCTCACGTTGAGCCCGGGCTGATTGAAATGCTGGAATACATGAGGACCGGACGGCTGAAGGTTTTCTCAACTTGCGGCATGTGGTTTGAGGAAAAGCGGCTTTATCATAGGAAAGACGGAAAGGTGGTGGCGCTGAATGATGATATTATGTCCGCGTCTCGCTATGCCTTCGTGATGCGCCGAATGGCGATAACCAAGCCTTATCCTGTACAAAAAAAGGGTCCAAGGGGTCCAATTTTGGGGATGCGGCGTTGGAAACTTCACAGCTAGAAATACTTGAGCGCATCGCACGATTCTTACCCGTGCGGAAAATCTTCCTGGGTTACGAGGGCAATGGCATCAACAAGGTTTACATGGCCTGGGGCAAGAACTCACTCGGGGAATATATCGGGTTGTGGGGCTGTCATGGGGTCGCAAGAACACTGGAATTCAAGAAAGGCACACCGTTGAAGAAGGTCAAGTTCGCGCTGTCCATCGATGCCGATTCCTTCATCGAGGAATTGTACAAAAAAGACCTGTTGTGCGACCAGCAGGAGAAGATGATTGGCTAATTCCCAGTTCAAAGATTTCGACCTGATTGCCGATTTTCTCAAAGAAACCAAGGAGAGCCGGTCCAATCGCAGGACTGACCGCGAGAAAATCTGGAAGGAAATCGACCGGCAAGTGGCCATGACTCCCTTGGTCAGGGAAACGCTCTCCGGTCAACCCAAGGATTGGTATCCCGATCTGGAATTGCCGTGGCAGTTTTCTACCCTGGAAGTCGCCACGTCGGATATCCGCAGGTTGAAATTCCCCCGTGGGGCGGAATGGTTTTCGGTATCGTCTGAGTTATCGGAAGAATATCTTGCACGGTTTGATGACCGGCGGGAAGAATTCCCGTTAATTGGCGCGGAGCCCGTTCCTGCAAAACTTGACCAGGAAACCGCTGATATACTGGTTAAAACCACAATTGACCATTATCACAGGATGTTTGATTATCGTGGGGCGTGGGATTCCCTCGATATCGAGGCTGTGAAATACGGCACATATGTAGGTAGGGTTCGTGAAGTCAATCAGCCGGCCTTCGAGGCGCGATTAAGGTCGGTGAGGGGACCAGCCCTGATTCCCCAATCCATCAAGAATACCTGGTTGGATGATACTCCGGCAATCCTAATGAACGAGGGCTTCAAGATTTCACCTCTCGAAATCAGGGGGAGTTTTCAGTACCTCCATGATTTAAAGC
>DRHF01000006.1 GCA_011049715.1 Desulfobacterales bacterium | reverse complement strand
AGCCGATGTGATTGAAACTTATGTACCGCTGATGAATGGTGATAATTTTCTAGGAGCTTTTGAAATTTATTATGACATCACAGATAGAAAAAGTCAGCTTGATGATCTCTTGTCAAAGTCGTCCATTGTTCTTTTTACTTTAATCGTCGGTTTACTGTTTGGCATTGTTATAATTTTTTTTAAAGAGAGTAAAACGACGGCCAGGCAAAGGTCGGCTGAAAAGGCATTGCGGGAGTCGGGAGAAAGGCTCCATTTTTTGTCATCCCATCTGCTTACGGCCCAAGAAAGAGAACGAAAGCGAATCTCCTTAGAGCTCCACGATGAATTGGGTCAGTCACTTACGGTATTGAAACTGCAGTTACGGTCAATTGAAAAGGCGCTGAATACGGAGCAGAGCGCTCTAAAAGAAGATTGCGAAAAAACTTTACAATATGTGGATCAAATTATTGAAAATGTCCGCAGGCTTTCCCGTGACTTAAGCCCGTCAATCCTGGAAGATTTAGGCCTGACAGCCGCCATTCAATGGCTGATTGAAGATTTTGGCAAACATTCAACAATCAAAGTTGATATCGATATGCCGGTTCTTGACAACCTGTTTTCAGATGATGCCCAAATTATTATTTACCGAATTTTTCAGGAAGCATTTACAAATATTGGTAAGCACGCACTGGCTGATACTGTATCGGTTGTGGTAGAAGAAACGGAAAGCAGCGTTCATTTTATGGTGCAAGATGATGGAAAGGGATTTGATATCAAACAGATTGAGGCCCGGTATCCTACCGAAAGGAGCTTGGGCCTGCTGGCTATGGATGAGCGTGCCAGAATGCTTGATGGACAGCTTCTAGTGCACAGCCGGAATGGCACGGGAACCCGCATAACCTTTACCGTTCCAATTGATTCTGAGAAAAAACAGAGATGACCCCTTACAGAATTGTTCTGGCGGATGATCACATTTTGCTTCGCCGGGGAATCAAACAGATTCTCGAAACATCTGCGGATATGAAGGTAGTAGGAGAAGCCGGCGACGGGCTCGACCTGCTTAATCTGCTGAAAACAATAACACCGGATATGATCATTTTGGATATTTCCATGCCGAACCTCAGAGGAGTTGAAGCCACCCGCGAGATCAAGATGATCTACCCTGAGATAAAAATATTAATCCTGTCCATGCACAAAAAAAAAGAATATCTTTATCACGTCCTTTCCGCAGGCGCCAACGGCTATCTTCTGAAAGAAGACACCGACACCGAACTTTTTTCTGCCATAAAAACAGTCCGTGAAGATGGAATATACGTATCGCCCCATCTTTCAAAAGAGTTAACACGTGACTTTATTAAGATCTGGAAGGGCAATGGCAAACTGCCGGTAGAACCTTTGACGACCCGTGAAAGAGAAATCCTTAAATTCATTGCCGAGGGCAAGTCGAGTAGAGAGGTTGCTGAACTTTTATTCATCAGTCCCCGTACCGTACAGCACCACCGTGCCAATATCATGCAAAAATTGAACTTAAAAAAAACCGCCGATCTGGTAAAATACGCAATCCGCAAAGGTTACACTTCCGATATATCTTAATCACCTTCCCCTTATGAACCCCTAGTACGATCTCCAAAACATGCTCCGTTTTATCATCTGAGAGAAAAAATATCAGTAAATAGGCACTTTTACCTATTGCGAAATAGGTATTTTAGCGGATTGTTTTTTCATGCTTTCCTTTGTAAAAGTTCCACTCACAACCGAGGCGCTACGCGTTGGGTTGTAACATAGCGCCTGATACTCCAATATTTGTCCATAAAAAAATCAGATTTTTATCCATCTCTCACCGATATGAGGGCTTTATGAAGGGTTGGCATTTTATCATCATGGGTACCGTGGTCGTGCTCACCCTGGTCGCAGCGATTGGATATGCTTTGCGTCCGGCACCTATTGTTCAACCCATTCAAATGAATCATAAAATACACCTGGAAAGCGAACCGCCGGAAGGTCAGGAGAAGATCACCTGCATAACCTGTCACAAATACTTTAACACACGGACTGTGGCCGGAAGGCCCTCAATTCAAACCTGTCTCTCCTGTCATACGACATCTTCAAAAGAAAAGGAGAAAAGACCGGAATTGGATAAACTTCTCGAATATGACAAAAGAAGCGAAAAAATTTTATGGAAAAGAATTTACGATCTTCCAGATCATGTGTTTTTCTCTCACCGACGACATACGAGGATCTCTCAACAGTCATCGGAAGGAGCGGCGGCGGAATCCCGGAAGAAGCACAAAGATAAGGAAAGCGGCAAACAGATTCAGGAGCCGATCAAGTGTGAGGTCTGTCATGGTCCTATAGCGGAAACGGTTACCCCGCCACCGGCGCCGCTGAACGAAATAACCATGGAATTCTGTATCGATTGTCACAAACAAGAAAATGTCACTGCAGACTGCATTGCCTGTCATAGATAACGGGATCGAAGATCAACGAATGGTTAACACTCAGATTTTTAACAGGAAATTTCAGAGATGAAATTATCTAGACGGCGGTTTCTTCAACTGATGGGGGGCGCCACCACCGGACTGGCAACGGCCGGGTGCAGCTGGGAGCTGATGCCGACATCGGGCGCGGAGCCAAAAAAATGGACGAATCTGACAGAAGAGTGGATTCCCTCGCTCTGCCAACAGTGTCCTGGAGGATGCGGGCTGATGGTTCGGGTAGTCGACAATCAGGTGGTGAAAATTCAGGGAAATCCGCTTTACCCCATTAACAAAGGGCGAATCTGTATGAAAGGACATGCAGGACTCCAGGTACTTTACGACCCGGATCGCCTTCAAGGACCGATGAAACGGAAAAGAGGCTCTAAGAGCTGGCAACCGATTGGCTGGGAAGAAGCAATCCGGCTCGTGGTGGACCGCCTCACTGTCCTTCGAAAACAGGGAAAGTCGCACACCCTAATGATTCTGGGTGGACAGTACCGCGGGTACCGGGATCGACTCTGGAAGCGATTTGCAGAGGCTTATGGGACTCCAAACTACATTCGAAGCCGCTGTCTTGAGCCGGAAAGGGCGGCGAAAACGCATTTTTTTATGCAGGGGATTACCCAGCCATTGGGGTACGATCTCAGGGAGACGAGCTTCCTGCTCTCGTTCGGTTGCAACCTATTAGAGTCTTGGATATCTCCTGTCTATCAACTTTCCGCCTATGGGCACCTTCGACAAGGGCGGCCTGGTCGTCGCGCGCGTATTGTACAGATAGATCCACGCCATTCGATTACCGCTTTAAAAGCAGATACCTGGATTCCGATCAAGCCGGGAACCGATGGTGCATTGGCCCTTGGGATAGCTTATGTGATTATACGGGAAGGACTCTACGACCGGAAATTTGTCGACCGCAATACCTTTGGTTTTGAGGACTGGGTCGATGAGAACGGGGATAGCCATCGTGGTTTTAAACGACTCGTTTCTGAAGAATACAATCCCTTGAGGGTATCCGACCTCACGGATGTTCCGGTGAGAACTATCTTCAGTTTGGCCAGGGAATTTGCAACCCAGAAGCCGGCACTGGCACTTGGTGAGCGGGGTCCGGCTTTTCATTCCAATGATATATACACCCGGATGGCAATTCACAGTCTAAATGCATTAACCGGAAACATCGGAAAGCCGGGAACCCTTTTTGTTCAAGGGGAATTGCCGCTAACTCCCTGGGAGCCGGTAAAAAAGGATAATCCGACAGAACAAGGAGAAGCTATGCCCCGAATAGACGGGGCGGGAAAAGGCAAATATTTTCTGGCCTCTGATGTGGTGGAGCAGTTACCGAAATCGATCCTGACGGCAAAACCTTATCCGGTTAACGCGATGTTTTTATTTCATACCAATCCCCTCTTTTCCCATCCGAACAAGGCATTATTTGCCAGCGCATTCGAGAAGATTCCGTTTATCGTTAGTTTTTCTCCCTTTCTGGATGAGAGTTCGCAGTATGCAGATCTGATTCTTCCGGATCATACCTTCTTGGAACGATGGCAGGACGATCCTGTGACACATCAGGCCGGTTTCACTCTGTTCGGTATAAGCAGGCCGGTTGTAAAGCCGCTGTATGATACCCGGGATACGGTTGATGTCCTGTTGGAAATTTCCCATCGATTTGGAGAACCGGTGGAGAGCGCATTCCCCTGGGAGACCTATGAAGACATTCTGTATGAGGGAACTCAAGGACTGTTTGAATCAGAAAGAGGGTATGTGATTGATGAACCTGCGAAAGAATCGTTTCGAAAGATCATGGAGCGACAAGGATATCGTGTACCTGATTTTGAATTTTTTGACGAGTTCTGGGAGGCTCTTCTGGTTCAAGGCGCCTGGTGGGATCCGGCAGATTCTTATGGTGAGCCTTGGCGACTGTTTAAGACCAAGTCCCGGAAGTTTGAATTCTATTCGTTGAATTTAAAGCATCAATTGAAAACGGCGGCTCAAACGATTGAAAAAGAAAGCGGAATCCCAGTTGATCAGGCATTAGAGGCAATCTTGAACGAGCAGGGACTCCAGGTTCGTGATGACCGCCTCTATCTGCCGCACTTTGAGCCAATGCCTTACGCCGGGGATAAGAAGAAGTATCCTTTTCATCTGACAACTTACAAACTCATGTCCTATGCCGGCGGCGGTGGCGCAAATCAGCCCTGGTTACAGGAGAACCCGGCGGTGCATCTGAAGGACAAGTGGGACAGCTGGGTTGAGATCAATCCCCAAGTCGCTCAGAATATGGGGATCACAGATGGTGATTGGGTCTGGCTGGAATCACCAAAAGGCCGGGTGAAAGTCAAAGCCAGGTTGTATGCCGGTACCGCACCCAATATGGTCAATCTCCCGGTAGGACAGGGGCATTTGGCTTTTGGACGATGGGCAAAAGGGAGAGGCGTTAATCCGAACGACCTCGTTATCAATATGGACGACACCTTAAAAGGGTTTGGTGTATGGGGAATGACAAGGGTCCGCATAAAAAAGATTTAGATCCTAGCCGAAAAAAGAGAAAGATGCATCTATGGGGAATGGTGATCGATTTGGACAGGTGTACCGGGTGTCAGGCCTGCGTAATTGCATGCAAGGCGGAAAATAATATCCCCTTCGTCGGACAGGAGCAAGCAGAGAAAGGGCGGGACATCAAATGGATGGAGATGATTACTGAAACTCATGGTGAATACCCCAAGATGAAAACCCGTTTTATTCCCCGCCCGTGCCTGCATTGTGATGATCCGCCCTGCACCAAGGTTTGTCCGGTACACGCCACCTATAAAGATCCCGAAGGGATTGTGGCCCAGGTATACGCGCGATGCATTGGGTGTCGATTCTGTATGGCGGCCTGTCCTTATACTGCCAAATATTTTAACTGGCATCATTTTAAAATTCCGAAGGTCATGCAGCGGTATAACCCGGACGTCTCCGTACGGCCCAGGGGGGTCGTGGAAAAGTGTACGTTCTGTCATCACCGATTGATTAAAGCCAGGGATCGGGCAGCGCATGAAGGGAGAGAGTTCAGACCGGCGGAATATATTCCCGCGTGCGTGGAAAGTTGTCCCAGCCAGGCCATGTATTTTGGAGATCTAAAGGATCCAAAAAGCGAGGTAGCGAAACTTGCGGGAAGCCCCCGTGGATTTCGTCTGTTGGAAGATTTAGGAACCAAGCCCAAAGTCATTTATTTATCTGAAGGAGAAAAGCATGACCTCTCGTGAACCTGCCCCAGCAGAAAGACACGACGTTCTCTTGAACCCGATCCTGCTCACAGGAAAGCGTTTTTACATTACGGTCGGCGTTCTCATGGTTTTTGTAATTTGGGGAGCATATGCCTATAGTCTGCAGTGGCGATATGGCCTGGGCGTTACCGGGCTGAACCAACCGGTATCCTGGGGATTTTATATAACCAATTTTGTTTTCTTTATCGGCATCAGTCACGCCGGGACATTGATTTCGGCTATCTTACGTATATCGCAGGCCGAATGGCGTCGCCCGATCACCCGCATGGCAGAGGTTATTACGGTGATGGTGCTCTTTATCGGCGCTGCCAATATCCTAATAGACCTGGGGCGACCGGACAGAATGTTAAACATCCTTTGGTACGGACGATATCAATCGCCGCTCCTCTGGGATGTCACCAGCATTAACGCCTATCTGACTGCCAGCGTGCTATATCTTTACATCCCTATGATCCCTGACATCGCCATCATTAGAGACCGATTGCGGGGCGTGCGGCGTGGGATCTACCGGGT
>DRHF01000005.1 GCA_011049715.1 Desulfobacterales bacterium | reverse complement strand
TCTAAAAGCGGTACCTGTCTTGTTTTCGGCATTTCAAGGCCGTCCATCAGTAGAACCTCTGTAACAATTTCGAATCTCTTATAATCGAACACCTCTGCCGGATTTTCGGTCGCACCAACGACCTCGACCGACCGCTCCTCTTCGTTCAGGCTCGACGGTTTGCCGCTTTTATCGACCCGCAGCGAAAGTGTTCGGTAATTCATATTGTTTTTCTTGTCTGATCGGTGCTGCCACCTGTTTTTCTTTTTCATTTCTTTCACGCTCCTAATGCCGCTGGATTATTCGCCATGGCAGTGTCGGGTTTTTCGCTAAAATCGAGCTTATGATCTTTAGCCATCTCTTTTGCGATCTCAATTTCATTATAGACATCTTCCAGATCTCGCCCCCTGGCACCTACGATCTCTATGGGAGATCGTAGCCCAGCGTGGACCTGTTCGATCTGGGCTTTGGCCGTCCGCAAATGATCGATCGGCTCCATCCCGGGCGGCTGCCATGCGCATTGGAGATACGGCGTTGGATTCGTATAATATCCAGGCAGATCCAATTTTCCATTCATAACCGCATGATCCATAAAGGGCACAAAGCTGCGTTGAGCAAAGTGCCGGACATGCCGGACCGCTATCGGCCGGAGCTGATAGGCAAAATCGTTTCGAACGATTTGGCCGGTTGAGTAGTTGAGCCCCTGGTAATCGCCAGATAAAAGCTCATAGGGGACGCCGACGGTAATACCGAGCATTGTCAAAATCAGTTTCACAAAAGGCGGGAAGTTCGTGCCCGGCCTGGGGTTTGAAGCGATCTCGATATCTTCTCCCGGCCTGAGATATTCAATGATGGCATTTTCCAATTCTTCGATTTTTTTTCCGGTATTGGGATCGGTGTCGAAGCCGGCCTGCCTGGATGCCGGATCCGGCGTCTTGACAATCGCCAGGTATTTGGCTGCCATCTTCGCTGCGTCCATCTCCGCATCCATGTACTCATTGAGATCGTGGGCGACCAATATCGCTGGGACAAACGGAGAAATACCCCTTCGCTGGCCCGGTCGCAAAGTTTTGAAACCGTGTATAACGCTCTCAGCAGGCTCGCGAACAACCGATCCCCAGCTGTCCGGATCCGTAAAATGATATGCAACGATCTCGCCGGTGGTTTTTTTGTATTCGATCCCCTGGTCGATATCGTTTTCAGATGATCCAAGCTTGGTTCCCATATCGGTCAACCAATCCGATTCGATCATCTGCAACACGTAGGGCAGGTACCGGCCCTCGCCTTTGCGATATCGTTTAATAAAAAGAAATTCGCCGCATTCCAAATCCTGGGTTTTGGATAACGCGTCCATCTCGTAATAGTGCAGCTTCTTTGCGACATCAGCCTCGTCAGCCCAAAAATTAAACGAATCCTCGATCTTCTGGCTCACCGGTTTATTTAGCTTTCCGTCTGGGTTCTTGATGCGGCTTTGGAATTTCATGCCGTCCGAAACGACATAGTCGGTCAACAGGTTGACAGCGCGGGTAAAATAGGGAAAATCCCGAACCAGTTGCCGTACTCGAGCCCGGACCGTTGCGGAAGCATCAGATATCAGTTTGTTGACAGATGAATCGACAGGAGACCAGGCGCCGGTCAAGCGGGTCGTGGACGCTGCTGCATACCTAGATCCCCATCTGTCGACTGCGTCGTTTCTGGAAGATTTTTTTTTCGCAACCTTTTTGATCTGATCCCGATAAAACTGGCGATAAAAAGCCCTTTTCGGAAGGAAAGTCTCAAGCGCATTGTCCAGGACGGTCGTGAAACTCATGCGCCGCGCCCTCCCTGCTTTGCGTAGGTTCGGAGCGGATAGGCGGTTGAATCAAGCTCGGTCTGTATGGTCGATCGAAGGATTTTCAGTTTTTCCAGCCCGGCCAATCTTTCCGAATAGGTGATTGTTTTCCCGACAATCGAAACTTCGACTTTTCTGGATCCGGTGGCCAGTGCGACGATCGCCGCTTCAACATTTGTGAGATCGGTTGACGTGAATGCCATAATGCCCGGAATTTAACACGGGGTTTATGACGAATCTGACGGATGGGGGAAAACGAGGAACGGATGCGGAAGAAAGTGGGAAGGATGGGGATGTTTGAGGTTGACAGGGGGTTTTGGGTTGCGGGTTGCAGGTTTCAGGTTTCAGGTTGCCATCCATACTATGCTGCCACACTCCGAAATGTAATGACGATAAATAAGCCTACGCCGTTCCAGTTCTAAACAATCGGAATGAATATTCTGGTTGTTTTCATCACCATTGGGATAGCTAGTAATTCCTTTACCTAAAGAACCGAACTTGCCTTCTCCACGGATGAGTTGCAATAGTTCGTCAATTGATTTTCGTTCATCAACGTCAACTTTCATGGCGGTGATATCGACCTTGCCTTTGTCGCCCGACGCGGCCGGTGTGATCACGCCTCCACCGTGTTTTTTAGCAGGGAAAACTTTAATGATTTTACGCCTCTGCTCTACAACCCTAGCGGAAACGATACCGGTTCTGATACAATCTGACTGCGCTGCAAGTTTCAAGGCGAATTTTTTGTCCTTGAAGGATGTAAAAGTCCGGGAATAACGTCTCTTCCCAGGCCCTTTATACTCAATTAGATATTCGACCGTCTTTTTCATTCCGAATCCTCTATGTCTGGGTAGCTTTTTCGGATTCTTTGTTCAAATAAAATTTTCCGTGGTACAATAACAAATTGTGTGATATCGGGAGAAGCGTTCTCTTTCTCTGTGGTGGAATTCCTCGCAATACAAAAAATACCCGTCGATAAAGCGTGTGCCGCTGCGTCCGTTAGGTCGCATACCTTGCCAATTACTTCGGTTTGTTTAAAGTTCATTATGGGTAGGTCTTTCATTCTGGATCCTCCTTTTTTCGCTGTTTTTTCAACCGTAAACTGAGGACCGGGAACTGTAAACCGTTCTCTCCCCATCCACCGCACAACCCTTAGCTTACTATCCGAGCCGGTTTCCCGCGTTCCAAGCCGCATTCC
>DRHF01000004.1 GCA_011049715.1 Desulfobacterales bacterium | reverse complement strand
CGTCTTAAGACGAATGACCCGGTTATTATATTTACAGACCGGCCGAGTTCCGGTTTTACACCCGCTTTGACCTGAGTTTGAGCCGCCGACCGATTCAATATCCTGCTCGGCGCTCGGGTCTAAATATATATGGCCTCATTAGTAGTATCTCTCATTTCACTTTTCGTTTCAAGAAATATTGAAAACGATAGGCAAGCTGGCGCCCAAGCGCTCGTCTTTTTTTTAATCGCAATTTTGATGAACTCGTAAAAAGACCATATTGCTCTCTAAAAGAAAAAAATCCCGTGGCACAGAGCGCACACGGGATTTAAAGGGATTGATAATCGACAGCTATTTCTTATCGTCTTTTACCTCTTCGAAATCCGCATCAACGACTTCTTCATCAGAGGCCGGCCTTTCGGCCTGCTGATCGCCGCCTTCTGCCTGGGTTCCCTCCTCAGGACCCGCCTGCTGATCCGTTGCCTGAGAGGCCTGCTGGTACATCGCTTCCGCCAGCTTGTGAGAGGCCTGAGTCAGCTCTTCGCTGAGCCGTTTAACCTCCTCGGTATCCTCCCCCTCCATCGCTTTTCTGAGGCGGGTGGTGGTATCCTCAACCTGGGCTTTCGTTGCACTATCTACTTTTTCTCCCAACTCTTTGATCGACTTTTCACTGGAATAGATCAAAGCATCCGCTGTGTTTCGCGCCTCCACCAGTTCTTTTTTCTTTTTATCCTCTTCCGCATGGAGATCGGCATCCTTGATCAGTTTATCGATCTCCTCCTGGGACAGACCGCTTGACGCTGTAATCTGGATGGACTGTTCTTTTCCGGTTGCCATATCTTTTGCCGCTACGTGAACAATACCATTGGCATCTATATCAAAGGTCACCTCGACCTGAGGTATCCCCCTCGGCGCAGGGGGTATGCCTACAAGTTCAAAACGCCCAAGGGTTTTATTCCCTCCGGCCATCTCCCGTTCACCCTGGAGCACATGGATCGAGACCGCCGGTTGGTTGTCCGCGGCCGTTGAAAAAATCTGGCTTTTTTTAGTAGGGATTGTCGTATTTTTTTCAATCAACCGGGTCATCACGCCGCCAAGAGTTTCAATACCCAGGGAGAGCGGCGTAACATCGAGCAGCAGAACGTCTTTGACATCCCCTTTCAATACCCCGCCCTGAATAGCAGCTCCGACAGCAACGACTTCGTCCGGGTTAACCCCTTTGTGGGGCTCGCGCCCAAAAATTTTCTTGACGCGCTCCTGAACCGCGGGCATCCGGGTCATGCCGCCCACAAGGACGACTTCGTTGATCTCCCTTGAAGTGAGCCCTGATTCTTTGATGGCAATTTGGCAGGGTTTTTCCAGTTTGTCCAAAAGATCACCGACAAGCGATTCCAGCTTGGCCCGGGTCAGTTTTATGTTGAGATGTTTGGGGCCACTCGCATCGGCGGTAATAAATGGCAGGTTGACATCGGTTTCCATCGAAGTCGAAAGCTCCATTTTCGCTTTTTCAGCCGCTTCTTTTAACCGTTGCAATGCCATTTTGTCATTTCGGATATCAATTCCCTGATCTTTTCTGAACTCAGAAGCTAAGTAATCGATCAGCCGAAGATCAAAATCTTCACCCCCGAGGTGGGTGTCGCCATTGGTCGCTTTCACCTCAAACACACCTTCCCCGATTTCAAGTACGGAAATATCAAAAGTGCCCCCCCCCAGATCAAACACAGCGATCTTTTCTTCCTTTTTCTTATCCAGACCATAGGCCAAAGACGCAGCGGTCGGCTCGTTGATGATCCTCAACACATTAAGGCCGGCTATTTTCCCGGCATCTTTGGTCGCTTGTCGCTGGCTATCATTAAAGTAAGCGGGCACAGTTACCACAGCATCGGTTACCTTCTCACCCAAATATTCCTCCGCGGTCTTCTTAATATTTGCAAGAATAAAGGAAGATATTTCGGCAGGGCTTAGAAGCTTTCCCCGAAGATTAATGTGAACATCACCGTTGCTGGCCTGTTCGAGCTTATATGGGAGGATCTTAATATCCTCCTGTACCACCGGGTCTCCATATTTACGGCCGATAAGACGTTTTACGGCAAAAACCGTATTCTCAGGATTGGTAATGGCTTGCCGTTTTGCAATTTGGCCCACCAGCCTCTCTCCGCTTTCTGAAACCGCAACGATTGAAGGTGTGGTGCGACCCCCTTCAAGGTTTGTGATGACTTTTGGCTCATCACCTTCCATAATCGCCACACACGAATTGGTGGTGCCAAGATCGATACCTATAACTTTACCCATTTGTTGTCCTCCTTACCTCACACAAAACGTTTATTTTTTTCTATTTTTATCTTATTTGTTTCGTCCTTTATTGGATCGTTTTTTTCCCCTTTTGACTTCGAAACGATAACCATAGCAGGTCTGAGCAGTCGATCATGCATCAAATATCCTTTTTGCAATTCCTTCAAAACAACATTATCCGGGTAATCCTCGGTTTCCTCCTGCATGACCGCCTGGTGGAAATTGGGGTCAAATGGCTCATTAAGAGATAAAATCGGTTTGACATTGAATTTTTTAAAAATTTTGGAAATCTCATCGATGGTCAGGGTCACGCCTTCTGCGATCGTGTGATTCTTTATTTCATCGTTCTGCGACGAATCCACGGCCCGTTCTAAATTATCCACTACGCAAAGCATGTCTTTTAGTAAAGATTCATTTGCAAATTTTCTGAATTCATCAATTTGACGCGCAGAACGCTTTTTATAATTTTCAAATTCAGCCGAAATCCTCAAAAAACGATCATAATTCTCCTTGGCTTCATTTTCCGCAGATTCAAGCTTTGACTCCAACTCCTTTAAAGATGCCTTTGGCTTGGCCTTTTTTATTTTCTCTGAATCGTGTTTTTTGCTCTTTTTTCTGTCTGAATCGGTCTTTTCTGTTTCTGAATATATGGGTATTCTTTTGCTTTTCGTTTCGGTCATCAGCCTATGTTTTCTCCGGATTTGTTAAACAAAGACGCATCAAGCCCTTCGCATCGTTAATACAACGGTGTTTACTGCTCAATTTTGATAAAAAAATAAGACTATCTGAAAGGATGTCAAGATGGTAAGGGGTTTTTAGCACCGATAGGAAAACGCGAAATACCGGGGGTGTCAACTCCTGTAGTAGATTGAGGTAGAGTTGGTTGTGCACCCTCTATCGAGATTCTTCTGGAAACTGAGGTCATCCAGATGATCGGAATCTTTCCACGACACAGATAACGCCACTTATCGCTGCTTCCTTCCGGATCTGACGAGGTTCGTGGGCTTCTGTTGCGCGGCGGCCGATCATGATAACGCTCACATTTTCAAAATGAAACCCTCTTGAGGGAGTTCAGCCCCGCATAGAGCGGATTTCGGGAAAAGGGCACCGCTAACTCCCCGCCTAGCACAACCAGAACTATATTTAACTAAAAAAAAATAAAATTCAAGAAAAAAAGAACCTCGAATACCATCTTCCGATCAATGCTTACTAGTGTCCATCCATAAATGGCCCTTTTTGCCCTGTTCGGCGTTCTCCGCGGGTTTTCGGTTACGGCGTACAGCACGTACGCGTTCCTGTCCCGCTTTGCGGGGACCGCAAACCCCTGTACGGCCCCCGCAAAAATTGCGGGATTTCGCCTCTGATTTTTATAAGATGTGCTCAACTTGATCAGGACAAAAATTACTCATTTCTGACTTGGACACATCGATTATTCATTCTAAGGTCGTGGATGGGCACTTACTAGTATGCCCACCTTCGGTATTATCTGTTTATTATTGACAGAAACCCATTATTTGCTATAATTAAATCTCAAGTTTCGTACCCCCAATAGGGCACGGTGCCGCATCTGGTGTGGGGTAAATAAAATTTTTTTGGAAAAACAATGAGGCAGCCGTTGTGAACCGGTATCCATAAAGTAATCACCGTGCACAGGCACGCGATGGTCTGGTTTCTTTTTACCCTATGCCTGATGCGACTTTCCTTAAAATATCAGATGCGAAACTTGAGTTAATTTATGATCGCTCAACCAGCGTCGATCACCCATAACACGACCATACGCGCTATCCACCCCATGTTTCCAATACCTTCAAACAAAAATGGAAGTCCATATCGCTTCAGTTTGCTGAATACCGTAGAAAAGACCATCGCGACCTATCAAATGTTTCAGCCCGGCGATGCTGTCCTCGTCGGTGTCTCAGGAGGTCCCGATTCAGTTGCACTTCTCCATGCACTGATCATTCTGGCGCCTAAATTCCCCCTTCATATCGGAATTGCCCATTTGAATCACTCTCTTCGCAGCAAAGATTCGGACCATGATGCTCGGTTTGTCAAGTCCCTGGCCAAACGGTTGAACCTGTCGATCTTTCAAAAAAAGATCGATGTGCGTAAATGTCAGGATAATAACGGGGGTTCTCTGGAAGAGGTGGCGCGAGATCTTCGCTATGCCTTTTATCACGAAGTAGCCAAAAAAAAAGGGTTCAGCACAATTGCTTTGGGTCACCAGGCCGATGACAATGCAGAGCTCATTTTGTTATATATCTGTCGGGGAAGCGGTGCGCTGGGTGCCACGGGGATTTCTCCGGTCAGAGAGGTCAGCTGCAAAGTCGGAAAGATCGTTCGTCCCCTTATTCGGGTTGGACGATCCGAAATTATGGGCTTTTTGGAACAAAACAGATTACCGTATGTTTCAGATGCATCGAACAAAGATCTGACCTTTCTTCGAAACCGGATACGTCATCAACTCATTCCCAACCTAAAATCATCGTATAATCCGAAAATCATCGATGCCCTGAATCGGTTTGGATTAATCTTAAGTGCCGAAGAAGAATGGGCTGAAGGCGTCATCGATTCCGTATTTGAAAAGACAATCCTGGCAAAACAGGGCGATTTGATGATTCTTTCGGCCAACCGCATTGCAGGGCTCCATATCGCAGCCCAAAGAAGGATTATCAGAAAAGGAATCGAAACGGTGAAAGGAGATTTGAGACGTATCCAATATTCCCATATCGAGGCTATTATTAGACTTCTCAAAAAGGGACCGGTGAACGGCATATTAGATCTTCCCGATCGTATTCGGATTTTGCGAGATTACGAACGGCTCCTAATCTCAAAGGAGAAAGACGATTTACGCAAATTTAAAACAGACTTTGGTATTGTTTCGTCATTTGAGTACAAGATGTTATCTCCCGGATTATTATTTATAAAAGAAGCCGACATATCCATAAAATTTTCTGAAATAGAGGCAGAAGACATTACCAATGTCCGCAAAACCGGCGGCAGCGTTGTTTTTATGGATAAAGATAAATTGAGTTTCCCCCTGACCATCCGAAACGTTAAACCGGGAGACCGCTTTACACCCCTGGGGATGACCGGTACCCAAAAAGTAAAATCCTTTTTTATAAACAACAAGGTTCCCAGACCAAAGCGTTGGGTGTGCCCCATAATGTTGAGCCGGAAAAAAATTATGTGGGTCGTTGGCCACAGAATTGATGAATCGGTTAAAGTGATGCCTTCCACCCGAAGGGTCCTGAAAGCAGAACTTTTTCTTGCCTAATCCCTAAAAATGATTAATATCAATCTAAAAATATCGAAGTTTATGGGTACAAAGTCGGGATATTCGATACGCTTCGACAAGCTACGGGAAATGCGCTCGCTGTTTCGATTCAGCACCCTTTTTACATCAAAAACCGGGAGGGATAGATTTTGAATCCATTTCATAAGAATTTGGCATTATGGCTGGTCATTACATTGATGATGATCATGCTCTACAACCTTTTCAACCAACAGCAACCATCAGAAACGAGTATCAGTTATACCGAATTTCTATCGATGGTAGAAAATGAACGGGTGTCAAGGGTCGTTCTGCAGGGTCAAGAACTTTTTGTCACAGATACCAACCGGAACCATTTTAAGGTATTTGCGCCACAGGACAGTGACATGATCAGGATTCTCAGAGAAAAGGGCGTGACGATTGAGGCCAAACCGCCGCAGGAGGCGCCCTGGTATATGAATATACTCGTTTCCTGGTTCCCGATGATTGTATTGATCGGGGTGTGGATCTTTTTTATGCGTCAAATGCAAGCGGGCGGCGGTAAGGCGCTATCTTTCGGGAAGAGCCGCGCCCGCCTCCATTCCGACCAGCAAGCCAAAGTCACTTTTGATGATGTCGCTGGGATCGACGAGGCAAAAGAGGAATTGGGAGAAATCATCGACTTTTTAAAAGAGCCTAAAAAATTCACCCGCCTGGGGGGCCGGATACCTAAAGGCGTGCTGCTGATGGGCTCACCCGGTACTGGAAAAACGCTTCTCGCCCGGGCGATTGCAGGTGAAGCAGACGTTCCGTTTTTTAATATCAGCGGTTCTGATTTTGTGGAGATGTTTGTCGGCGTCGGTGCGTCGAGGGTACGGGATCTTTTTGTCCAAGGGAAGAAAAACGCCCCCTGTATCATCTTTATTGATGAAATCGATGCCGTTGGAAGACATCGAGGAGCCGGCCTTGGCGGCGGGCATGACGAAAGAGAACAGACACTGAACCAACTGCTGGTCGAAATGGACGGTTTTGAATCAAATGAAGGGGTTATTCTGATATCCGCGACCAACCGCCCGGATGTGCTCGACCCCGCCCTTCTCCGACCCGGGCGATTTGACCGCCAGGTGGTGGTTCCGCTTCCGGATATCAAAGGGCGTGAAAAAATTCTAGAAGTCCATATGAAAAAAACACCTATCGCACCCGACGTGGATAAACTTGTGCTGGCAAAAGGAACCCCGGGATTTTCCGGAGCTGATCTGGAAAATCTTGTCAATGAAGCCGCTCTTTTGGGTGCTAAAAGAAATAAAGAAAAAATCGATATGACTGACTTCGAGGATTCCAAAGACAAAGTTTATATGGGTTTGGAACGAAAGTCGAAGGTGATGAAGGAAGAGGACAGAAAAACCACGGCATACCACGAGGGCGGGCATGCATTGGTTGCCCGTTTCCTGCCCGACACGGATGTTGTTAACAAGATAACGATCATCCCCCGGGGCACTGCGGCCGGTATTACCTGGTTCTTACCTGAGGAAAGGGAATTCAAATATAAAGACCAGCTCGAGAATGAGCTGTCGATTGCATTTGGCGGGCGGGTCGCCGAAGAAATTGTTTTCAATCGCATCAGCACCGGTGCTGCCAACGATATCAAACAGGCGACAGAGCTCGCTGAAAAGATGGTTCGTTCCTGGGGAATGAGTGAGGGTTTGGGGCTCCTTTCCTATGCAAAAAATGAGGAACAAATTTTCCTGGGGCGTGAAATCGCTCAGCATAGGGACTACTCGGAAGAAACTGCAAAAAAAATTGACGCTGAAATAAAAAAACTGATCGATCAATCCTATAAACGTTCAAAAAAAATCTTGGCCAAAAATGTAGATATCCTTCATAAACTGGCCGACGTCCTCCTGGAAAAAGAGACGGTTCTAGGGAAAGAACTCGATGAGCTTATTCATTCCCTAAGGCCGGAAATCGATATTCCACCCAAAAGCCCTAATAAAAAGGAAAAAGAGGCGGATACCTCCGCCGCGAAGGCGAAGGAAGCCCCACTCGAAGCGTAATCAACCACTCGTTTTTCCATGAT
>DRHF01000003.1 GCA_011049715.1 Desulfobacterales bacterium | reverse complement strand
GTTTATTTTCTGATATCCATTTTTGATCAGGATAAAGGTTAAATTTTATTCCCAAAAACATCAAGTGTTTTGTTTATCGAAATCGACCGTATCTCAAAAAAATCTATGGTCCAATCTAAAAATACAATTGAGATTCTTTAAAAAGCGGCATATTGTAACTCAAGTTTCGCACCATTGATTTTAGTAGGACTCTTGTGCGGCGTGGGACGAACAGAAATTTTTTGCACAAAAATATGAGGGTACCATATGATTGTGAAAAGAGGACAACTGGTTGAACTGAAAATTTCCGATATCGCCTTCGGAGGGAAAGGTGTTGCGCGGATAAACGGACTAGCTGTTTTTGTCGATCAGGCTGTACCGTTAGATCTAATAATCGCCCGTATTATCAAGAAAAAGAAAAATCATGCTGAGGCACGGGTGGTTGAAATGGTTGAACCGTCACCGTTCAGATCAGAGCCCCTCTGTATATACAGCGGGTTTTGTGGCGGATGCAAGTGGCAGTTTTTAGAATATGACAGACAACTGATTTACAAACGCCAACATGTAATCGATTCCATTGAACATATCGGACTGATCACTGGGGTATCTGTACATTCAACTCTCCCCTCAGAGCAGATTTTTGGGTACAGAAACAAGATGGAGTTTTCATGTTCCGACCAACGATGGCTTCTCCCGGATGAGCTGGGAAAGGAGGGCGTGAGTAGGGATTTTGCCCTTGGACTTCATCCATCAGGTAGTTTTCATAAAATCATAGATACCAAGGTATGTCATCTTCAACCAAAATTGGGCAACCAGATACTTGAAACTGTTCGAACCTATATGAAAGATTCCGGTGCGCCCCCTTATGGTGTGCGAAGCCACGTCGGTTTTTGGCGCTATCTCATGTTAAGACATTCTAAAGCCTTTGATCAATGGATGGTCAATATCATCACAGCTAAAGAAGACTGGGCAAAGACCAAACCGCTTGCCGATTTGCTCATGAATACTTATCCGAGCATCATTTCAGTGATAAACAACATAACATCTCGAAAGGCGGGTGTTGCCATTGGAGAGTATGAAATTCTCCTTGCCGGTGAATCGACCATAAAGGATAAAATCGGGCCATTTGAATTTGAAATATCCGCAAACTCTTTTTTTCAGACCAATTCGCTTAGTGCAGAAAGGTTGTTTGAAACCGTAAAGGATTATGCGGAGCTGACCGGGAGGGAGACCGTTTTGGATCTATACTCCGGCACCGGGGCAATTGCGATCTTTCTTGCAGATACCGCAAAAGAGGTCATCGGAATTGAAATTTCCGAAGGTGCCGTGACTGATGCAAAAAAGAACTGCCACATGAATCAAATTTCAAACTGCAGGTTTATTCACGGGGATATGATAAACGCCCTTTCAGATGCGGCCATAACACCGGACGTCATGATAATTGATCCGCCAAGGGCAGGGGTGCACAAGAAAGTGATAAAGCAAATCATGGAGATCGCGCCCCCTAGGATTGTTTATGTTTCATGCAATCCGGCGACCCTGGCCAGGGACCTCTGTATGATCAAAGAACAGTATCGAATTTTGGATGTACAGCCGGTTGACATGTTTCCACACACCTATCATGTTGAAGCGGTGGTGAAGCTTGAGAGAAAACCTAAGAGTTTGATTCTGTGTCATGGACAGATCTAGAACAACAAACCCGCATCAACAATCGCTGGTCGGGGTGCTCAACGCTGTATCGGCTTTCTTGATCTGGGGGCTCTGTCCCATTTATTATAAGTTTCTACCTGCGGTTCCGACGTTTGAAATTCTCATGCACCGAATGGTCTGGTCTTTTCTGTTTCTTCTTCCGTTGGTTCTATTTCAGGGCAGATGGAACGAATTTAAACAGGCCTTAAAGAACGGTCGAAACCTGATGATTCTGCTCGCCACCACACTTATTGTCTCCGGGAACTGGTTTGTTTTTATCTGGGCAATCAACCACAATCAGATTTTGCAAACCAGCCTGGGATACTATATTAACCCCTTGATCAATATTTTATTCGGAGTGGTATTTCTTAAAGAACGGCTTCGGTTTGCGCAGATTGTCGCGGTTTTTCTGGCAGGGATGGGGGTACTCTTCTTGACTGCCCATCACGGAAAACTGCCGTGGATAGCGCTGACCCTTGCGATCACCTTCGGTCTTTATGGCCTCATCCGAAAGGTGGCTCCGGTGAGTGCGCTGATCGGGCTTACTGTGGAGACGTTCTTTATGTCGATTCCCGCCTTATTTTATCTTGTCCACCTATATACAAGCGGCGCCGGGGCTTTCCTCCGGATAAGCATTCAAATAAATCTTATTTTGATATGTGCCGCCCTGGTCACAGCGTTACCCCTCCTTTTGTTTACAACAGGCGCCAGAATGCTACATTTTTCAACAGTGGGTGTTTTGCAATATATTGCACCGAGCGCTACCTTTTTACTGGCGGTTTTTGTTTATAAGGAACCGTTTACAATGGTGCAGGTATGGGCATTTGGCCTGATTTGGACGGCACTTTGCATCTATTCCACCGAATCTGTGATTTTTTACAGGAGAAACAGTGCAGCATACGCCGTAGCCGGTGAGAATTTTGAACTGGAGCGCCCCAACGTTATTGGAGATAAGACCGGGTTTTGAGATCCCAGCTACTAAAAACGCGTCTTAAACGTCGTCGGAATCAGCTTGACATGCCGATGCAAACGACCTTTAAGCATGAAAAGGGTAGGGGATTTTATAAAATTAAAAACACGATAAAGGTAGTACCGATCCGATTTTTTCCTCGAAAAGGCGAGTTCCTGCTTTGATAGGATAAATGGAAACTTTAATCCGCAACGTGTTGTTTTGACGCCAATAAACCGCTCAGTGCCGTTGACCTCAAACGAACGGATATTATAACCCGGCCGGTGGCCCTTTTCCTGGGTTATCCATTTGATTTGGGCCGCCAAATCTGCTCTTTCCTCTTTTTGCAACCGTCCGGTTTCAAATTCAAGGATAAATTTTTCACCTGCCTTTACAAGATTTTTATTTTTCGCCTCCCTGTCGACAAAATCATATTTCTCAGCCATCCGCTTGAGCGTCTGATGTTTCTTGCTCAGATTCAAAGGGGGAGGTAAGGGAGGTTCAACTACGGTCACATCAGCGAAAAACAGGTCTCTTTGAACGGGTGTCGATACGGTACTGTCCGCATAATTTAGAAGGGTTGAAAGAATCTTTGGCTCTTTATCCAAATACTGGTCAATAACCTCCAACAGTATGTTTTGATAGTTGTCTAGGGGTTTATAACCATGGATATACGGCAAGCCAAGCTCAAGAAGCACCGAACTGATGGTCTGATGCTTTTTTTCAACAGCACCGTTGCTCCGATGGTCTATTTTTTTAAGGAGATTGTTACGATGCGATGTTTTGTTGTAAGCTTGCCCGAGCACTTCATATTGAAGCATGGAGAAATAATCTTGGACAGTGGCAAGGACTTCTTCTCTACTCCACGGTTTCACTTCTAAGTTCTCCCCCAAACACAGAATCGACGTTTCGAATGATATATTATTATCAAAGACTTTTTTAAAAGAGTATGAATTGGGGGTAAATTGGACTTTTCTTTGTCAATGAGCATATGCTGTCAATGCCGAGTTGTCAAGTGTTGGGACATTAACCCTTCCGGGTTCCGATACAAAGAAACGCAAGCAGGTAGGAAAAAACCGCGAAGATAAGAATTGTGGGAATTCCATGGCTGAGAGCGATTTGTGCGGATGCAATGGCAGTCAATACCGATGCACAGCCGTTTGCGGTCCACGCATAGGCGCGCTGAACCGGGTTGACCAAAAGGTGTTGCATGGCGAGGGGAAAAGGAATGCCCAATAGAAAACCCAACGGAATCAAAAGTAGAATTGCCATTGTATATCTGACGACGGTCGAAAAGCCCAGGATCTGGTGTATCACCATGTCAAGGCCAAAAAAGATAACCAGGAGAATGGCGACTAGGATAAGTATTGTAATTTTAAGGTGTTGTTGTTTCAGATATTGGGTAAAAAAGCCGCCCACGGCGGAAAAGACGAGTATGGCGGTAAGAACAAAGGTAAAGCTGAGCACCGGATTGCCAAAGAGAAGGGTATATTCTTTGATGAAAAATAGCTCCACAAACAAAAACCCTGCGCCCACACTCAGAAAATAAACGATTTGAGAGAAAGAGGCCTTTTTTGTCCCTTTTGACATGATGAGAACAGGGATGACAAGAAGAAAGATAGCAACCATCAAGGCTACAACAAACACAGCAGCAACGACGATTTCACCGGACATCAGAAGAGAATAGGGTCTGCTTCCCGTGCTTTGGTAGATTTTTCGCACCTTGGACCATTTGAGAAATCTGCTGGGAAAAGGGCGACTGTCTTTCTGGGGTTTAACGTCGAGGAGGTGGGTTTCAAAGAAGGCATTTTCGGTACCGGTCCTGTAAGCAGCTGCCAGTCGGTTGATATCGAGAAAATGATAAGGCGCATCAAATACGTTGAAACGATTCACCATCTCCTTTGAAATCTCCGGCATATAAACAAGATCAAAGTTCATTCGGGATGCAAACAATTTTATCTCATTGACATTTTTTATGGGACCCGCGGAGACGATAAGGGTGAAGGTGTCCCAGTTTCGAAGTATCACCATGTGGGTTTCCGGATTTTTTATTTCAAGAGATCTCAGGCCCTCATATGCAGCCGCCCAGAGGCGAATAGAATCGGCCGGTGGTAAAAGCAGTTTGCGCGAGATGATAATCAGGCCGTTTTCAGTCAGATGGCTCAGATATGCTGTGAACGCTTCAACTGTAAAAAGGTATTGCTGAGTGAGGGCGGCGGTGCCTGGAAGCGAGGTTCCCCAGTCTTCCACATGGATGATATGGAACCGCTGGTCAGATTGGCTGAGAAAGGATCTGGGGTTTTGATTTCTGACCGGAAGCTGATAATGGCGTTGAACAATCCGAGCCAGTTCAGGATGTTGTTCAACGATGGTAATTCTTTTTGCATCCGCCGCCAAAGCGCAGATAATAGCGGATCCACCGCCATTTTGAATCAGAAGAACCCGATCTCTTTTTGAAGCGAGTCGGTATCCGACACATTGGAGCATGAATCCGGAAAATTGTCTATCTTTTTGAGAAAGTGACCGGTAAAGCGTAAAAGGCTGATCCCCATCCTTAAAGGCGGCCCATTGGCGGGGCATGGTCTCAAGATACTTCAGGCTCAATCCGGGGGCAAATCGGATATACGGGCTTTTGATGCTGTCGATTCTCCCCTTAATACTTGTAACAGTATCGGTGACGCGGGTATTTGGAAACTGGAGAAGCTGGCTACTTGCTTTGTAAGGGGAGGGGTTGACGTTAACCATTTTATCCCCTTTAGGGGAGATGAGAAAACCCGCTGTCAGTACAATCCCAAAACTCAAAACCTGAAAAACGCCGGCCCGTTTTCTATAGAAAAGAGAACCTTGGGAAACGCCTCTTTTGGCTCGATCCGAATCCTTGCTTGTCTTTTTAATGAAAATCAGCATCATCGGAATAAGTGCTGATAGAATGATAAGCCGCCCTTCACCCAAAAGCGGAAGAAATAGAGCCGGGATGATGGCGCCGCAAGCGGATCCGGTCATACTTGCAAAATAGACGAAGCCGGTCTTTTCAGGATTGAAGGAGTAGGCAACGGAGATGATAAGCCCGGTTAAAAAGAATGGCAGCGCCAGAAAAAGATAAACAGCCAAAAGGTACAGGCCCTGAATCGGTTCGAGCGGGAGCCTGAAATAATCGAGGGGAATTCGGTTTAATATTAAAAAAGATCCGATAGCGGTGAAGGTATATAGTATAATGAAAATATTAACCGCTGAGCTTGAGGATAACCGTTTCCCGAGGTCTTTTACCCGTGTGTCGAGGATACTTAAAAAGCTCCCGGATGCGGCAAATCCAAAAAGTGCGATGCTGATCACCATGAAAGAGAGGTGGTTCCATTGGCTGATGGAAAAGACCCTTGTTAGTAGGACTTCAAAGGCAAGGGAAGAAAGGGAGAGAAGAAAAACAGCTGAAAAAATCATCGGTTTTTCAAGGCATGTCCTGTCAGGGGGACAAAAAGAACGCCGGTGATCTGTTTTATCGTATAATCATCATCCTTTTTGGTAACCAGAACGAGATTTTGATAACTGAAAGGATTCCCGAGCGGCAGGATGAGTTTTCCACCGTTTTTTAATTGTTTCAGCAGTGGGGGTGGGATGTGGTCCACGGCTGCAGTGATCATAATACTGTCAAAAGGAGCGGCTTCGGTCCAGCCGAAGTACCCGTCCCCGTGGCGGGTTTTGATTTTATTGAAATTAAGTGATTGGAGAATTTTTGTGGCGGTTTTATGGAGTTTTTCTTTGATTTCAATGGTGAAGACTTCATTTGCTATTTTAGAAAGGATCGCGGCCTGGTAACCTGAACCGGTTCCAATTTCAAGGACACGACTCTTTTCGGTCAGGGTCAGACTTTCGGTCATCAAAGCCACGATATACGGTTGGGAAATCGTCTGGCCTTCACCGATCGGCAAGGGATGGTCTGCATACGCCCGGCGGGTCAGTTTTTTGGGAACAAAAAGATGTCTCGGGACCTGGTTCATCGCATCGAGGACTTTTTTGTCAGATACGCCTCGACGTTGAATTTGGTCCAGGACCATCTCTGCTCTTAATTTTTTCTGCCCCGGAGAGTCTCCTTTTATGTCCGCCATGGAAAGGGCGGTAATTAGGATCAGAACCGGAAGTAAAAGATATGTTTTTTTCATTGGATGTGCCTGAAATCGTTCAAGAACACCTGATATTGATGCATGGCTTGTCTGTTGAGCTACCTGCATATCTATTTTAAAATCTCAGGTTTGTCAAGAAATGATGAATGTTGTAGAAAATGACCCAACCGCAATAGAGGTAAGGCCTTCTTTTTGTAATCTTAATTAATCCACCGGCTCTGCCGGTGAGAATTAAAAAGGTTCTACCATTTTCTGCGAAAATAGAAACAACATTAGACAGGATTTACAAGATTATTTACCCCGGCCGGAAGCCGGGCCAAATACTGCATCCGCTTTGCGGAGGGGATGATAAATAGGTTGTAAATCAAATCCCGATGCCCCAAGAATTTCCCTTTAGAGCAAAAGCTTACTGCTCGCCACAGACGATGGCTGTTTGCCTCCGGCAACCAGGCAAAGAATCTGGTCAATCCTGTAAATCCTGTCAAACACCCAAGAAGATTACGGCCCCTTTTAGGGGCCTTCCTCATACCACCAGTTCTACTGGTGGCGGCTGATTCAATAAGCTCCCAATATATTGCATAATCGAAATCATTCTGGATATGATCGAAACGCAGGATTCTTCACTGACATGAGATGAACGTATGGGTTGCGCCAAACTGTTGTTCGGTATTCACTGCTGTAGCCGATATATCAGTTTAGAACAAAAAAACTCTTGACAAAGTGAATTATATTCTGTATTCAAAATATTAATATAAAATGAATTATATTCGATTCGAAACCCGAAACCCCCGATTGGAGCATATGGACACGTTTGGTATGACGGCAAACAAACTCAGCGGAAGCCTTACCGCCATTCAAAATACTGGACAAAGTTCCACAAAATTGGTAGACGCCGGTTATGATAAAGTGAGGTTAAATCTATCGTCCATTTTAGAACAGCGTAAGGAGCCTGAAATGAGGAGTATGCAGACAAAGAAAAAAAACGGCATCCACCCCACCGGTGAGAAGAATCTGACGCGGGAGGCATACAACGATATCCGGAGGATGATCTTTTTAAAAGAGCTCAATCCGGGCCAGAAGGTGGCTTACAGGAAAATGGCAGAACGCTTGGGCATGAGTCTCACGCCGGTAGTGCAGGCGCTAAAACATATGGAGTTAATGGGACTGGTTCGGCATGAACCGAATCGGGGCTTTTTCATTGAACAGGTAACACCGCAGGAGATTGAGGAAGCATACGAACTGCGTGAAATGCTTGAGACGAGCCTGTTGCCCGGCGTCATCAAAGGTCTTGATGATAAAGGCGAAAAAGAGCTCAAACAGGCTTTGGACGAATCTCTTGAAGCCAGCCGGAGCGGCTCTCTGAATTTGAGACTGGCAAAGGATATCAGTTTTCACATGACATTGGCCGGACTTTCAGGTCAGCGCCTCAGCATCTGGATTTTAAGGTATCTGTTCGACTTTTTGTACCTCAGATTCGGACAGGAACTGATCTTTTCACGTCCTCAAGAAAGTGCCGGCCTGGAACATCAGGCCATTTTCGACGTGGTGGCCGCCCGGGATGTCTCGGCTGCACGCAAGGCAATGCGCAGGCATATCCGCAATATACGCAACAATGCTCTTGAAGGGATGCAGAACCGGTTGCTGGAAGCGGAACAAATTGACTTCTAGATAATTCGATAGCCCCGACGGCTGGTGACTGGGATTCCTTCGTAGATAATAAAAAAAATGTGGTTTTATCAGGAGTCCCGATGAATGGAGCTCAAGCCGTCGTAGAGATGCTTTTGGCATACGGTGTCGAGTGCGTGTTTGGCGTTCCCGGAGATACCAGCCTGCATCTTTATGATGCCCTTTATGATGCCTCTCCGCGTATCCGGCACGTTCTGGCCAGGGACGAACGATCGGCCGCCTTCATGGCCGATGCCTACGCTCGTTTGACCCATCGACCAGCTGTCTGATTTGCCGGTCATAGCCCGAAGGCCGGTAATCATTACCGGTGGCGGAGCGGTCCACTCTCAAGCAGGCGATATGATCAAAAGTGTAGCTGAGCTGTTGTCCATCCCTGTGGCCACCTCCATTTCGGGTCAGGGGATCATGCCCGATGATCATCCTCTCGCGTTAGGGGTTATCGGAGATAACGGTTATCATCACCACGCGCACAAACCCATCGATGAAGGTGACACACTGCTTTATGT
>DRHF01000002.1 GCA_011049715.1 Desulfobacterales bacterium | reverse complement strand
TGTTCCGGGAGGGCTCTGGTATTTTTTCTCAACATGCCGAGAAGATTTTCCATATCCACGCGATCGAGAATGGTAAATTCGGATTTGAATCCTATTTTAGCAGCATACTTTCGCAGGTTGGCATTTGCAAAAGAGTGAAATGTCCCGCCGGATACCTTTTCGCATCGATTGTCAAGTAGATTTGTAGCCCGCGTCAACATTTCCTGAGCAGACTTTCGTGTAAAGGTCAAAAGAAGAATCGCCTGGGGAGAGACACCTTCCTCGACAAGTCGGACCACTCGATAGGTAAGGGTTCGGGTTTTGCCGCTCCCTGCCCCGGCGATTACCAAAAGAGGTCCCTCCTTAAAGGTGACGGCATCTAACTGTGATCGGTTAAGCTCTTTAGAATAAGCGATTCGGAAGGGACGTCGGGAATGTGAAATCTGTTGCTCCTGTTGCATTTTTGAAATGGAAACCTCCCCGGGTGTTTTTTTGATAAAACCTCATGAAAAAAATGTAAAAATTGTATTTAATCAATAGAACATCTATAAATTTGTTTAAAAATTACATTGAAAGCTGGATATTCCTTATTTTTAAAGCAGCTTTCAGTTTTGTTTACGACCAATTGAAGGTATACTCATCTGGTGATGTTATTAATGCAAATTTAGGATAATCGGAATTTTTCATATGGTGATGGACTTGTCAACCTTAACGCCCTTTTTACGGTTTCGATGTGGCAAAATATCGATTGTTTTGCGTTGAAAACAGTCGGATAGATTCTTCTTCCTGTATTGCGATCTTATCAGAGATGGCTTATATTTTTTTGAAGTAAAATTGATGAACTCGTAAAAAGGCCATATTGCTCTCTAAATGACCATTTTGGGGCGTTCAGATCCGCCGCAGGCGGATCAAAACGCTTTATCCCAAAATGCTCAAAGTCGTTCGCAAATGACTTTTTACGAGTTCATCAAAATTCAGATTTAATCGATTGCATCAAATCATGAACAAAGGGGCACAATTATGTTTGCTAAGCCTTTAAGGATTTTCAGTGTAAAGCTATTTTTATTGGTGCTCATATTATTTTTTCTCACACCGCCGGCCATAAAATACAGAAAAGACAGTGGGCAGAACGGCTTTTCCTTTCAACATCAGACAAACCCTGTCCATGTGGAAAATGTTTGGGCACAATCAATCGAATCCCCTCTGAAATGGCCCCATGAGAAAAGTGATCTTCAACCGGATCCAGCGGTTGTTTTCAGAAAATTGCCCAACGGTTTCAGATATGTATTAATGAAGAACAAAGAGCCAAAGGACCGGGTGAGCATGCACCTGGACATTCAGGCCGGGTCAATGCATGAGTCAGATCAACAGCAGGGGTTGGCACATTTTCTGGAGCATATGCTTTTTAATGGTTCAACCCATTTCAAGCCCGGAGAACTGATAAAGTATTTCCAAAGGATCGGAATGCAATTCGGTCCTGATGCCAATGCCCATACCGGATTTTATGAAACGGTTTATGATGTCCTGTTGCCGACAGGAAGCAAGGAAAGCTTGTTCGACGGCCTCTTGGTTATGGCAGACTACGCCGAAGGTGCACTATTGTTGCAATCGGAAATCGTTAGAGAGCGGCGGGTTGTTTTGGCGGAAAAGCGGGATCGAGATTCCGCATCGTACCGTACATTTGTTTCGACTCTAAAGTTCGAGTTCCCGGATGCAAGAATTTCAAAAAGGCTGCCGATCGGAAAGGACAGTGTAATCCAAGCGGCGGACCGTCAGCGCTTTAAAAACTTTTACGATACATGGTACAGGCCGGATAACATGATTCTCGTAATGGTCGGCGATTTCGATCCGAAAACAGCCGCTTTACTGATTGAAGAAAGATTTTCCGGGCTATCTCCCAGAGCCCCTGAATTACCCCCGCCTGACATCGGCAAGATAAGTCATAGGGGCGAAAAGGTATTTTATCATTTCGAAAAGGAAAGCGGTAAGACCACGGTCAGCATCGAAACGATGAAGAAGATTGACAAAAGGCCTGATACTCTTTTTTTCAGGAGGAAATCTCTTCTTAGGAAAATCGGCGATCAGATTGTCCAAAACCGTTTAAGTGCATTGCTCGGGAAGCCGGAAACCCCTTTTACATCTGCTTCCATCGGTTCGGGAACCTTCCTGCAGCAGATCGAGTACGCCGAGATATCAGCTCAAAGCAGCGCGCAAAAATGGAAAAAATCCCTTCAACTCATCGAGCAAACTTTGCGGAAAGCATTTATATACGGTTTTACGCTTTCGGAGCTGGAAAGGGTAAAAATGGATTTTATAGCGGAATTGGACACAGCCGTAAAAAAAGCGACAACTCGCAACAGTCGCGCGCTGGCGCGCAACATCATCAGCCACCTGAACAATGATCGGGTTTTTCGGTCACCCGAGCAGGAAAGGTCGGTTCTTGTCCCGATGATAAAATCCCTGACTTTAACGGAGATTCATAACGCATTCAAAAAGACATGGAATGCAGACCACCGGCTCATTCTGGTCACCGGAAATGCGGATCTGAGCGATGACGATATGATGCCTGAGAAGGCGCTTCGGATGGCTTTGAACGAGAGCAAAAACGTCAAAATCTCCAAACCGGCGGAAATAAAAGAGGTGACCTTCCCTTATCTTCCCGAACCCGAAGAAAAAGGGGAGGTTTTGAGCCAAAAAGAGATCCCCGATCTGGGCATAATAGAGGTAACCTTTAAAAATGGTGTTCGTTTGAACCTAAAAAAAACAGATTTTGCAGCCAACGAGGTTCGGTTGAAGGCTGCTTTTGGACCCGGGAAATCTGCCGAACCGGAAAACCAACCGGGGCTCGCACTTCTCAGTGAAGCGGTTATCAATGAGAGCGGGCTTGGTCGACTTGAAAGGGATGAAATTGAACGCGCACTGGCTGGAAAAAATACAACAATTTCGTTCAGCATTGGTGAAGACAGCTTTTTTTTCAGCGGAAAGACCGTATCGAAAGAGATATTGCTGCTGTTTCAGCTCCTTTATGCCCATATCGTCGATCCAGGATTTCGGGAGGATGCCCATCGACTTGTCGCGGAACGATTCAGGCAGCGATACCTGTCGCTCGCCAGCTCCATAGACGGTTCGATGAGGCTCCATGGAAACCGGTTCCTGGCGGGTGGGGATAGCCGTTTCGGGCTTCCTGCCTATGACCTGTTTAAGACACTGACGCTGGATCAAGTCCGCTCCTGGATGGAGCCATACCTCGGCAACGCGCTGTATGAAGTTTCGGTCGTGGGGGATTTTGATGTGGAGGCGGTTCGTGAAATCGCATCCAAATATCTGGGAAGCCTGCCGTTGATACAGCATGTTGGGACGGTTGACCGCTCGAAAATCTTAACATTTCCCGAACATCAATCTTTTCAAATCAGCGTTTCAACCCAGATTCCTAAAAGCCTTGTGGTTATCGCCTATCCATCGGAGGATCTGTGGGATATCCAAAGAACACGCCGTCTGAACGTATTGGCGGATGTTGTTTCAGAACGGCTCCGTGTAAAGATACGGGAAAAACTGGGGGCATCATATTCCCCCTTTGCCTTTAACCGGCCGAGTCGCACTTATCCCGGTTATGGGGTGTTTAATATATATATTCATGTTGATCCTCAAAAAGCGGACATGGTTGTAGCGGAAGTTAATAAACTGACCTCAAACCTGGTGAGGTCGGGAGTTACCGAAGAAGAGATGAAACGAGCCATTGATCCGACGCTCACCAGCATTAAAGACATGCGTCATCGAAACGGATATTGGCTGAATACGGTCCTTTCCAGGTCAAGAAATCACCCGGTGCAGTATAATTGGAGCCGCACCATTGCGAAGGATTACGCATCGATAAAAGTGGATGAGCTGGACCGGATCGCAAAGAAATATCTAAACAACAAAAAGGCGGTCACCATTATTATCAAACCAGCCATCAACAGCGACTGATTCGTTTTTCCTTTGGCTCCCAAAGCATTCTTTGCATTCACATCGGTGTTTCCCCTGTTGTCGGTGAATAATACCTCAATTGAGCGAAACAAGGCTCAACCGGGGGGTTATTAGTTAAATGTTAATGGTTATTTGTTTTAACCCCTTTCGCGAAACTATATTCCTTGTATAGATGAGATACAATTTTGATTAAAATTTTGTCAAAACCAATAACTGATAACTGATAACGAATAACATCTAATCGAGTTTTGACTCGATTAAGGTAATAGTTTGATATCTACCATTTCTGGTGGTTTCAGCTTCTTTTTTACCCCGATGGGTAAATGGGATGGTTTTTTCTTTATATCCCATTAACCGCATATGAGAAATCGGATTTGTCACGATTTCATTGTTCAACGCTTCAAGAATCACGCATATATCAGAACGAAAAGGGTTCGACAATCACTGCTGTGGAGATTGATTTCACCCTTGACAAAAAATGGGTCTTCAATATATAAGGCGCACAATCCCTCATTCATCCCGATTGAACCAGACAGTTTTCAGATAAAGCTGAAACGATCAACAAGGGCAAAACGGAGTTTTCATGAGTAAATTGGATAATGGAGAAAAAGAGGTTCCTGAAAGCAGTGCTGATAAGGATGCCATTGTGCCATCCACCAAAACCGATGAAAAAAAGAAGCACGGTTCCGGCGGACCCATTCTCCTCTTTTTTATTTTCGGCCTGGCGGCAAGTCTTATTGTGGGATGGATAATTTATCCCAAATTGCTCTACTCTAAGAAAAAACAGCCGATTAGTTACAACCACGTTCTTCATGAGAAAGAGGTTGAAGATAGTTGCGACAGTTGTCATTTTTTTCGTGAAGATGGAAGTTTTTCAGGTGTACCCAAGCTCGCGCAATGCGTGGATTGTCACGAGGTAGTGCAGGGGGAATTTCCCGATGAAGCTATATTTGTCGAAGAGTACGTGGCGAAGGGGATAGAGGTCCCGTGGCTTATCTATTCGAGGCAACCGGATCATGTGTTCTTCTCCCACGCAGCCCATGTAAAATTGGTGGATATTGATTGTGCCGAATGCCATGGCCCAATCGGTGAATCCGAAAAATTGAAGGTATATGAATTCAATCGGATTACCGGTTATAGCCGTGATATCTGGGGAAAGAATATTGCGGGTTTCAAAAGAAATCCATGGGACCGAATGAAAATGGAAGATTGTGCCGAGTGTCATGCCAGAATGATCGGCACCGACGAAACAAGCGTTAAAAAACCGTTTTACAGCCTGTTTACAAACCTTATCAAAATAGCTTTTCCCGGGACAGAAGGACCGGGTAGAAAGACCAGCGCCCAGACTCGGCAAGAAGCGTGTTTCGTATGCCATAAATAAAGGTCGGGACGCCCGGTTTAAATGAATGGCCATTGATTGCACATGACCCGTTTTAAGAGGTAGAAATGATGAACATCAACCGCAGATCCTTTTTATCATTTGTAATTGGCGGTGCGGCAGGCACAACGCTGTCGCCCTTGCCGTGGAAGATGCAGGATGATAGTGCCATATGGTCACAGAACTGGCCCTGGGTACCTGTTCCGAAAATCGGTGAAGTCAATTATACCCATTCTACCTGTACGCTCTGTCCCGGTCATTGCGGCATTACCGTTCGAAAAATTGATGACCGGGCCGTGAAGATAGAAGGGATGAAGGGGCATCCTGTAAATGACGGCGGGATATGCATCCTCGGTTTGTCCGGTCTTCAACTCCTTTACGGTCCATCGCGTGTCAAAACGCCACTCCGGCGTGAGGGAAAACGAGGCGAGGGAAAATGGAAAAAAATATCCTGGGATGCGGCGATTTCCGAAATCGCTTATCGGCTTGCCGAGCTGAGATCAAAGGGTCAGTCACACACTTTGGGATTTATCTCCGGTTCAGAGCAAGGGACGGTCACCGCACTCAGTGAAAGGTTCATGACCGCTTACGGGTCCCGCAATTTTCTTCAAACCCCGTCGATGGATGATTCATATGCAATGGTGTTGAACCTCATGCAGGGAGTGGATGCACTGGCTGGTTTTGATTTTGAGAATACTGATTTTGTCTTGAGTTTCGGCAGCGGAATTATTGATGGATGGGGATCGCCGGTGCGAATGTTTCGGGCGAACAGCCGCTGGCGAACAATCGGAGGGAAGGTCGTACAGATTGAACCCCGCCTTTCAAATACCGCCGCAAAATCAGACAAATGGATCCCCATCAATCCAGGGACAGAAGCAGACCTTGCCTTTGGACTTGCACATGTGATCATCAAACAATCTCTTTATAACAAGGATTTTATTGATAATTATTCTTTCGGGTTTGATCACTGGAAAAAGAGGATGCTCGATGAGTATTCCCCCGATAAAGTTGCCAAAACTACCGGGATTGACAACTCCACCATCATCTCTTTGGCAAGGAACTTTGCCCGAAGTTCAAGACCGCTGGCAATTTGTGGAAGAGGTCAGGGGAAAACGCCGGGGAGCAGCAGTGAATTTATGGCTGTTCATGCCTTAAATGCGCTGGTTGGCAGTATAAATAGAAAAGGCGGTGTATGGGCTGTTTCCCGACCCGGTTATATCGACTGGCCGGAAGTGGAGATAGACAAAATTGCCGAAAAAGGTCTTCAGCAGCGCCGGGTAGATGGTGCGGGAGATAGAAAATATCCCCAATCAAGATCTCTCCTCAATCGATTCTTTAAAATGATTCATTCAAAAGAAATATCTCCCATTCAGGCGCTCCTGGTTTCAGATGCCAACCCACGCTATACCCTCCCTGATTCAAAGGTCATCAAAGAGGTGTTCGACAAGATCCCGTTTGTGGCAAGCTTTTCCTCTTTCATGGATGAAACCGCTGCTAACGCCGATCTTATACTGCCGAATCATATCTATCTTGAACGTTATGAGGACGTACCGGGCGTTACCGGGTTCCAGAAACCGATTGTCGGCCTGTCCAGGCCGGCGGTTAAACCCCAGTTCAACACAAAACATGTGGGGGATGTGATCATCGGTCTGGCAAAACAGCTGGGGAAGGGAACCGCAGATGCCTTTGCATGGGAGAACTATGAAAACTGTCTGGAACAAACGATGGGGAAGATGTGGAAGACGCTTATCGAAGCCGGATTCTGGACAGACCCGAATTTTAAGGCGCCGAAATGGGATGAGATATTGGATTCCCCATCGGGAAAATTTGTTTTTTTAAACAATAACGCCCCAACCGATTATCAGTATCGGCCGGTCAAGCTCGGAGGAGAACCGGCATCATTTCCTTTGACACTCATCCCATATGATTCCATGAGATTGGCGAACGGTTTTATCGGCGATCCTCCTTTTGTGATCAAAACAGTTGAGGATACGGTGCTGAAAAAGAAAGATAGTTTTGTTGAGATTAATCCAAAGACCGCCCGGGCATACAGCCTATCTGAAGGCAACTATGCGACATTAACGACGCCAAAGGGGAGCGCACGGGTGCGTATACATCTGTTTGACGGCATCATGCCGGGAACAGTGGCCATTCCCAGTGGATTGGGTCATACGGCTTACGACAAATTCTTGTCGGGGAAAGGCGTTAATGTGAACGAGCTGATCGGCTCGGTTGAAGATCCGGTTTCCGGCCTTAATGCTGTTTGGGGGATCAGAGCAAAGCTTAACAAAATCTGATTCCATTAACAGATGAAGAGGGAATGATACAAACGGGCCCTGCTTAAATCGGTAATCGACGACCCAAAGAGGTTCTAATGAAACATGAGAAAAAATATGGAATGGTAATCGACCTGGATAAGTGCACCGGATGCGGTGCCTGTATGGTCGCGTGTATGGCTGAAAACAACGTGCCGTTTAAGGAGGATGAGTCGAATAAATTGGACAGCATCACCTGGATGCGGGTCTACAAGCTGACCAATAGAAAACCCTTTCCCAAAACGGACATCTGCTATATCCCCAGACCATGCATGCACTGCGAAGCTGATTATGGCAATTCACCCTGCGTGTCGGTTTGTCCGGTAACGGCGACGGACTATAGTTTGAGAACCGGAATTGTCAGCCAAATTTATTCGAGATGTATCGGGTGCCGGTACTGCATGGTCGCGTGCCCTTATCACGCCCGATATTTTAACTGGTGGGATCCGGTCTGGCCCAGCGATATGGAAAAATATTTAAGCCCGGATGTATCACCTCGAATGAGGGGTGTGGTGGAAAAGTGCAGTTTCTGCTTTCATAGATACCAGTTGGCGATGGACAAGGCCTATTTGAAGAAAAGGCGGGTGCTGAAAGAAAATGAATACCAAACCGCATGTGCCCAGGCATGCCCTGCGGATGCCATCACCTTTGGTGATTTGAACAACCCGGAACATGCGGTTCAACAGCTGGTACGTCCAGATAAAAAAAACGGGGGACGAACGAAAAATCCAAGGGCATTTCGACTTTTGGAACGGCTGGGCACCAATCCCAAAATTTACTATATGTCAAGCCGGGAGTGGGTCAGACGGGCCGGCGATAATTATCTGAAAAAGGAAATTAAAACGCTTTCTGGGAGGAGCACATAACGCATGGATAACGCACTAATACCCAAAGGGGTTAGACGCTGCCCGTTCCCACAATTTGTCATTCGACTCGGACCGGTTGTTTTTGTCCTTTTGATTGGCGTATTTGCCATGTTGCTGGTCTGGCTCAAAGGGCTCAATCAGACCAACATGAACGATGCCTATGGATTTGCCGCGTGGATATGGGCTGACCTCACGGTGATTGCGCTGGGTGGTGGCGCCTTTTTTACAGGTTTCCTGAGATATATCATCGGAAAAGATGAATTGAAAAATATTATCAACTATGCGGTTCTTATCGGGGTCATCTGCTATAGCTCAGCGCTTCTTATTCTGGGAATCGACATTGGTCAACCGCTGAGGGGGTGGTTTATCTTTTGGCATGCGAACGTTCATTCCATGCTCACCGAGGTTGCCTTTTGTCTGACCGTCTACTTGGGGGTGCTGATCATTGAATTTGTTCCGCTTATCATGGAGAACCGCCAGATAGACAGGGTGCCGTTTTTTCGCAACCTTGGACACCGCATGCATGAAATCATGGCGATTTTTGCAGCAACCGGGGCATATCTTTCTTTTTTCCACCAGGGATCACTGGGAGGCGTCGCCGGTGTCCTTTTCGGCCGACCCTTTGCTTTTCGTGAAGGTGTTTTTATCTGGCCCTGGACCTTTTTCCTCTTTACATGGTCCGCAGCGGCCGTCGGTCCCTGCTTTACTATTTTGATTACCAGGATCGCAGAAAAGATTACCCAAAAGAAGCTGGTCAAGGAGAATGTTATTCAACTGCTGGCAAAAATATCAGGATGGATGCTGG
>DRHF01000001.1 GCA_011049715.1 Desulfobacterales bacterium | reverse complement strand
AAGGCCTCGGAAGGTTCCGGCTAAACGCCCGCTAAGACCTTCAAACAGTGACCCGGCTGCCGATTAAAAACCCTGCCCGGCTTTGCAGATAAATCCATAGGTAAATGGCAACGGATGTCTAAATAATAACGCACTCATTAGTAAACCTGTAAAGAGGATAAAGGGACGTTGTTTCTTTGTTGACAAGTAAGTACAGAATGTCTCATCTTCTTTCAAATTCGTCCAATCTGTCCCCTAATTCCACGGATATTTCTTCGCAAACCCTCCTAATATTATCCCAGGAATCAAAAGGAGGTTTGATTCCTTTGTAATGTGATAGATCAATTCCATCCAGATCCCCAGGTTTAGGTTCTGCAAGCTGCCGAACAAGTTGAACAACAGGCGACGCCTGCTTCCCCCTTATCAAATCTGAATAATAAGAATCAAAGTCTTTTAAAGAATCTATTGTTCCTTTCATGCTGATATGCTTGGCTAACGCTGCGAAATCAATGTAATCTCGAGTTGCATTGCGGGAAACGATCATCCATCCCTTGGTTCTCAGCATCTCGGGTACGGTCGGGACAGTTATTGATTTGCCGCTTATATTTACGATTTCTGTCTCTAACGGACAGTTTCGCCTCAGTTGACGAATGCCGGTCTCAACCCCTTGAAACCGTCCTAAAATCAATTTTGGAGGATTTATACGGGAGGTTTCCCAATCATCTCTGCCTTCAAGAAAATCAAGAACTTTTTCATAATTTTCTTTCAGCCCTGCCAAAACATGATCCGCATCAAAAGAATAGCGATGCTTGACATGCATAGCAGCAGCGCTGCCGCCGACCATAACAGTTCCGGGAAGAAGCCCCTGAATAGTTGCCGCCGCCTCAAGAAGTTTCTCCCACTGTTGCCAGTAAGTCTCTCTATTCTCTGCCATAAATCTTGTCTAAGTACAGCTTAAAAAATGTTGGCCAACCATATACTTCTGAGTGAGATATAGCTCGTCGCACAGCATCAGCAGCCTTTGCATTTTTCTTCACTTCACGGATAAGATCACGAATATCATCTTCCGAGCCACGTTCCCATATTGAGTGTACGACGGCTACGCCCCATTCCCTATCTTTTGTATTGATATGACGGTGTTCCATTGCACATGACCTTCCGTTACTCCATTACTCCAATAAACACTGGGACTGCAAGGAACTCTACTAAGCCCCCTTTCAGGGGGCGAAGGCAAACCCAGGTCCTGAGGGCCTGGGTTCTTTACTTTTACTGACCCGGGCCGAGATCGAGTCTCGCAAATTTTTCGTTGAATAGTTACAGAAAATGTATGTTTTCTCCTTGATACGTCCAATGATTTCATCAAGGAAATCTAAGAGATACGCATCCAGCACCCTTTCAGAGCTTAACATCTATCATAAAATGCATTTTAAGGCAATCCTTTTGAAACTGCCTCTTCAGGCTTGATCCAAAAGCTTGTAAATTATCACTTCCTCTTTTTTGCCCTTGAGTTTTACTGCCGAGAGCTGATCGGTCGGAAAGGTATCGATCAAAAGATCATGGGAGGTTTGACTCAGGATGATATCCCAGGAATATGTTTTGGTAAGGCCCTCGATCCGTGAAGCGAGGTTGACCGTATCTCCGACCAGAGCATAGGATATGCGGTCTTTACTCCCGATGTTCCCCGCCAGTACAGCGCCGGTGTGGATGCCGATGCCGTGACGTAATGGTTTGAACCCCTGTTTTTGCAGGCTCTGGTTCAAAACGATCAATCGTTTTCTCATCTCCAACGCCGCCCTGACCGCCATATCCGGGTGATCATCGTAGGCAACCGGTGCGCCGAACACCGCCTCGATCTCATCACCCACATACTGAAGCACCTGTCCCCTATGGACCTTGATCGCCGAGGTCATCTCCGTAAAGTACTGATTCAGTATCGTGACCACCTTTGTGGGGTGTGTGTTTTCAACCATGGTTGTAAAATCGCGCAGGTCTGAAAACAGCAGAGTGACCCGTTTCATCTCACCATCAAGTGAAACCCTGCCAGAAAGAATTTCATCCCGAATTTCCTCTGATAGGTACTTTCCGAAGGATTCTTTTAACAATTCGGATTTTTTCAACCCCTTGACCATTCGATTGAACCCTTCGGTAACCTTGCCGATTTCATCGTTGGATACGATATCCATTTGAACGTTGAGGTTTTCTTTCTCGACCTCACTTATGGCATGGGCTAACTTTTCCAAAGGGGTTGAAACGCTCTTTGAGACAAAAAACGAGAGTAAAAGGGAAGTTATCACGGAAATTGCAATAATAAAAATGGTTTGTACAAGAAGGGAAGACATGATTTGAGTCCGTGCGATCGCATCGGCGGTATGCAAGGCTTGTGCTTTGGAATAGGCGGTCAATCCGAGTATCGGAAGCGGGATCAAACTGATGGCCAGAAACACAACGAGAAGGCGTATTCTCACGTTGACCTTAAATGAATCGCTTACCTGGTCGAGCTCGCCCTCGGGGAAAAATTTTGGCAGCGCTTTTCGCCAAATACTTTCAGTTGAAAAATAGATGAAAAGCGAGGTGATCGATCCACCCAGAACTACGATGCCAAAAAATGTGATCATCAATTCCACCAAACCCGAGGGCTCGACGCCGAAGAACATCTGGGTGAAAATCGGTTGCAGCAGGGCGAAAATGAACCCGGCAAGGATCCAGATCAAAAAAGTAATCCCCGCCATAATCAGTGGAAACTGAATCGCATTCCTTTTAGCACGGCGGGCGGAAATTTCATCCAGGCTTTCGATGGAAACTCCGCCATCTGCTACTTCATACAGGATCGAAGCCACTCTCTTTATTATGATCGAGGCAATTCCGACAAGAAAGGCAGTGCCTATAATAAAAAAAAGAACGTGGTAATAGGGAGGGACTTCGGGGTGAACAGAACTGGGTTGCCGGATGGCTGTGAAATAAAGAAAGGCCAGGAAAGCGCCGATGATATTTCCGGACATGATCAACAGTGTGATTTTTCGTTTCATAAATATGTCCTTTTGCAAAGTCGCGTAACGGATGGCCCGGGTTTAAATCGGTTAAGTGCACGGCAACGATCAGCCGGTCAGGGCCTCAAACGGAACCGGTTTGGCCGGGATACGGGGGGTAAATAAGGTCCGTTCCTTACTGTCGCCTGTAAATTTCCATATCAATTCGTTTATGAGCTGGCCGCAGATGCGTCCCTGGCAGTGACCCATCCCCAGGCGGGTCCTTCTCTTTACGTCGTTTACATCAATGGCGCCGTCAGTCACCGACGAGGCAATCTTCCCGAGGGTCACCTCCTCGCAGCGGCAAACAATCGTATCATCTGAAAGGACCTCCAAAATGCCCGGCCTTATTGCAGAAAGTGTATCGAGTATTCGGCCAAACCGTCGGAATTGTTTTAGCTTTTTTCGGGAGGGTCCGAGTGAGCGATCGGCCTCATTTCGGCTGATATGCCCGAGCTGAACCGCGGCTTCGGTTGCCGCGACTCTCCCCTCCTCGATGGCTGCCGCATATCCCTTGATCGTCCGGCCGTCACCGGCAACAAAAACACCGGCAATCGAGGTTTCCATTTGGTCGTTGTGTTCGACTCTCCAATAGCCGAGATGTGCGTCATATGTATGCCGGCATCCACACAGGCGGGTCAGTGCGGTAGATGGAATCAGGCCGAAACCGTATGCGATTGCATCAACTGCCAGAACTTTTTCGGTCCCTTTTATCGGGCGCCAGGATCGATCAACACGGACGATAGTCGCTTTTTCAACTTCGTTTATGCCGGATGCCTTTGTGATTACATGGGCACTATGGATCGGTATTTTTTGTTTTCGAATATTTTGTATATAATCGAATCCCGATCGCAGCCTTTGGGCGCCGATGCTCGTGAGAGACCTGATAACGGTTGAGGCTGCTTCGGTCAATGAAGCGGCATCAACGATTCCCGCGATCTTCGCTCCTGCATTGATCAGGTGATGGGCAACGACGAGCTGCAAAGGCCCGCTTCCGGCAATTAAAAACCGTTTTCCGGGTAAAACGCCTCCCTTGGCCAACGCATTCAACCCCCCGATCGAAAAAACTCCGGGGAGGGTCCACCCGGAAAAGGGAACCACCCGTTCAAAGGCGCCCTCCGCGATAATCAGTTTTTTTCCGGTGATCTGCTTTTCTTTAATCCCGTGTTTTTTTTGGGCGTAAAGCAAGACGGTCTTTTGATCTATAAAATCCCATACTTCCGTTTGGAGGTATACGGATATTTTATCTTTAACCTGATCAAAGTCTTTTAGGATTTGAGCGCCGATCCGGGTTTCAATTTTATCTGATGGACCGGTTGTCGGTCCCTGGTCTGTATGATGAAATACATTTCCACCGACATTTCGGTTTTCATCAACGAGGGCGACTGAAGCGCCGAGACGGACCGCCTCTGTTGCGGCTGTGATTCCCGCCGGCCCCCCACCGATGATGATCAAATCAAATGCATTCATTTGTCCACTCTATCGCCGCATCATGTTGGGTGGTAATTTCGCATCCGGGTTCGGCCAGGGTCATACAGGTGCGGACGTTGGGGATGCCGTTTACGATCATCCGGCACTCAAAGCAGATTCCGATTCCGCAGTAGACTCCCCTGGGGGCATTCTGTTTTGTCCTTCGAAAAACTCTAAGCCCACTCGCCAGGAGTGCTTCGGCAATTGTCTGGCCTTTTCGGGCCGCGATACGGGCGCCGTCAATTTTAATTTCGAATTTATCGCCCGGATCCATCTATATCCTTATTGTTTGTCTTTAAACCGGCTCAGTTTTAAGGGATCGACTGAGATTGCCAACGGTTCTTCGCAGATCATTTGGGCGATCAGTTTTCCAGTGATCAAAGAAAGGCCGATCCCATCACCTTCATGACCCGCAGCCACATAAAACCCGGGGATATCGGTTGTGGAAATGATCGGGAAATGATCCGGTGTATACGGTCGTAGCCCGGCATAACTTCTAATAAATTTAATTTGTTTGATCACTGGGAAAAATCGAATCGCTCGTTTGGCTATGGCGCGGAGAACATCGATGTGACAGGTGGTGTCCATGCCGACAAAACGCCGGCTGCTGCCGATGATAAAGTTTCCGGCCCGGGTCGGTTCAAATACCAACGCAACGCCGTATGCTTCCATCTCCGGCGTTACATCTCGTTTGTAATCGCTGCTTTCAAACTTAGCCATCATGTAGCCGAATTCCATCACTTTTCTTCTTGCCACCGGGAACGTCCGCTCGGCCACGAGGAGCTGCCCCTGCCGGGGTGTGATTGGAATTTCCAAACCGACTTGTTTTCCGATTTCAGGAGCCCAGATACCTGCTGCATTCACCACCTGCCGGGTCAGGATCTCCCCTGTTTCGGTGACAACCTTTTCGATGCGGCCATTGGGATCCAAACCGATATCAACCACAGGGGAAAAACTCTGAACCTTTGCCCCGGCCTTTTTCGCGCCGTGAGTGAGCCCCTGGGCCAACGCCATGGGGTTTAAAAGACCGTCGCTGTCACATTCCATACCGCCGATCACGTCATCAGCCAGCATGGGTGCGTCATCATGCACCTCATGTCTGTCTAAAATTCTGACCGGCACCCCTTCACCGGCCAGTTTCTGACAGAAATCGACGGCGACTTCCATTTCAGCTTCATTCTCTATGGCCAGCAGGCTTCCCTTTTGGGTCCATTCGATCGGGTAGTCGAGTTCCTCAGAAATTTCCGGGAAAAGGTTTTGACTGAGCTTGGTCAATTGACAGTCAAACCCCGGCATCTTATCTACTAACAGGACATTTCCTTCACACCGACCAGAAGTGCCGCCGGCAATCGCTCCCTTATCTACCAGAAGAACGTCCACATGATTGCGGGCCAGAAAGTAGGTAACGGCTGTCCCGACTACACCACCGCCGATGACAACCACATCCGCACTTGTATTCATTTAATTTAAATTGCTCCTGCCTTTTTTAGCATCTTTCGCAATTCGGCTTTTTGCGCTTCATCGATCGGAAGAAATGGTTTTCGAGGTTTTCCGCCGGCTTTACCGATGATGTTCATCGCCTCTTTCACCTTTGAAAGGAGTTGACCGGCTTCCAGGTAGTTTAACAAGGGAAACATCCGGAAGAAAAGCGATCTGGCTTTTTCATACTCTTTATCCTGTACCAGCGTGAAAAGCAGGGCGGATTCCCGTGGCATAAAATTCGCCACCGGCGCCACCCAGCCGCTGCAGCCCAGAACAAAGCATTCAAAGGCCAGATCATCCCAGCCACACCATATATCGATTCGGTCGCCGCAACGCTGTATAATTTCATGAACTCTTTTGATGTCGCCGGTGCTCTCTTTGATGTATTGAATGTTGTCGATCGCGGCGAGCCTTTCAATGAGGGGCGGTAACATGTCAACACCTGAAAATCCGGGATTATTGTAAACCATAATGGAAATTGCCGTATTTTCGGCAATGGACCGATAATGATCATAGAGGTCTTCCTGGGTCGGCAAACCGTAAAAAGGGGCTACAATCAAAACCGCATCGGCTCCGGCGTTTTCAGCGTATTTTGTCATTTCAATTGATTCGCGGGTCGTGTTGGCAGCGGCGCCTGCGATCATCGGGATGCGACCGTTGACCTGGTCTGCTGTGACATCAATTACCCTTTTGCGTTCTTCAAGGGACAGGTTGGCAAATTCGCCGGTGCTTCCCAAACAGATCACCCCGTGGATCCCTTTCTCAATATACCAGTCGATATTTTTCCGAAAACCTGTTTCGTCCAACTCATCATCTTCGGTGAAAGGGGTCACCATCACCGTAAAAGTGCCGGTCAATTTTCCCATTGAAATTTTCTCCTTTCGTTAACTCAACTCAACAGAAACCCGTTCCGATGGGGATCATCCGGATCGATGAGCAATTGATTGATCCCGGTTATGTGGGCCCTCCCGCTGACTTCCGGAATAATGGCATCATATTGACCCACTTTGGTCTCCTCAACCGCTTTAGCCCTGAAAATACTTCCGATAATGCTTTCGTGGACGAACTCCTCATTCAACTGTAGTTCGCCCTTCGCATATAATGTTGCAACTTTGGCAGACGTTCCTGTACCGCAGGGGGACCGATCAATACCGCCGTCGGCAAAGAAAACCGCATTTTTGACATGTGCGCCCGCGGTGGTCGGACGGCCGTAAAATTCCACATGGGTGCAGCTGTCAATAAAATCCTTTTCAGGATGCTGGATCTTCACCTGGGCGTTTACAGCATCCCTTACCAATTTTCCCTTTGAAATGATATCACTTGCGTTTTCAGGGCGGATTTCCATGCCTAAAGAATCAGCGGGGAGGATGGCGTAGACATTCCCGCCATAGGATACATCCATTTTTGTCGGTCCGAATTTCGGAATATCAACAATCACATCCGCTGCAAACACAAAGGAAGGGATGTTTCTGAACGTGACGCTTTTGGCGACCCCGTTTTCCACATCGACCTTCACGCGGGTCAATCCAGCCGGGGTATCGAGTGTAATACGGGTCACCGGCTCCTCCACTTTTACCATACCGGTTTCCACAAGAACGGTGCTGACACCGATGGTGTCGTGTCCGCACATCGGTAAATAACCGCCGGTTTCAATAAAAATGACGCCGATGTCAGCCTCCGGACGGGTGGGTTCGGTCAGGATGACACCCGACATGACACTGTGGCCCCGGGGCTCGAACATCAGGGCGGTCCGCACCCAGTCCATCTCCTCCTTCAAATGGGTCATTTTATCCACAATGGTTTTGCCGGGAATGTATGGAATCCCGCCGATAATCGTGCGGGTCGGCTCACCCCCAGTGTGTGTGTCGATGGCTGAAAAGACTCGACCAATCCTCATGGTGAAACACCTCCATAGTTTACAAGTTGGCTCAAAGCGGCAGCCGTGTTCCGATGTTCAATTCAATTGCACGTTGAAGAACCAACGGTGCGACAGCCATATCTTCCATGGCAAGGCCCAAATTAACGGCAAATGTTCTTTCTTCCTCTCTTTCTCTGGCAGGCTTTTTTCCGGTTACCATTTCGCCCAATTCAGCATAGACCTCCGGACAGTTTTGGAAATAGCCTCCCTTTATTTTAAAATTGTCATACTGCTCAAGATGGTCCGTGGTCCACTTGTCTACTTGCTTCAAAGCATTTCGAGACCAGTAAGAATCAAAATCAACCAGGGAAGCAAAGGCGCCTTCGTCCACCCAACCGGCGCGGATGGTTTCATGGGGTGTTTTAAGAATCGGGCCGGAGGTCACAACAATGTCACACCCGCTGACAGCAAGACGGGGGTCATGAACAATTTCCACTTCGAGTCCTAAGGTCTTATCGGCAAAATCAGCCAGGTGTTTCGCCTGGTGAGTGCTGACATCGTAGGCCATTACTTTTTTCAACGGAAAGACTACATTCATTGCTTCCAGATTTGTATGTCCCTGCATACCGCAGGCCAAAATGCCGATTTTGGAGGATTCCGGTCTTGCCAGATATTTGGCGGAAACAGCAGAAGCAGCGCCTGTTCGCATGGCTGTAATCCAGGTACAGTCCATTACTGCCTTTGGTATGCCGGTTTCAGGATCGTTGAGAATTAGAAGCCCGGTAATGTAAGGGAGTCCTTTGGCCTGATTGGGTGGATATCCGCTGACCCATTTAACACCGGCCGAGGCGAGGGAAGGGATATAAGCCGGCATGGCGTGGATAAAATTGTTTTCATCTGTACCCGGATGTATCCCCGGTTTGGGCGGCATTTCTACACGCCCGTTTCCCAATTCAATGAATCCTTTTTCTACGGCGGTAACGATTTCCGCCATGGGGATTCCAAACGAGGCCACCTCTTTTTGGCTAAGATAGAGTATTTCCATTCTTTCCATGGTTCCCCCTGTTTTGAGCCATTTTGCAAAAAAGATGTCAGGTAAAATGTTTTTCAAAATAAGCATGTATGTAATACCCCAATTGAGCGAAAAAAGGCTCAACCGGGGAGTTATGAGTTAAATGTTAATGGTTATTTGCTTTAACCCCTTTCACTAAACTCTATTTCTTGTATAGATGAGATACGGTTTTGATTTAAATTTTGCCAAAACCAATAACTGATAACTGATAACTGATACCGATTAACATCTAATCGAGTTTTGACTCGATTAGGATAATATGTTTGTCAAATTTTGTCGATAAGAAAGAGAACCATTTTTGAAGAACCCGGCAGTCCGTCGGAGGAGAAAAGGAACTTCAATTTATAATTGACGCATTTCCTCTCAATTTGTTAGGTTCCGGAACAAAACCACCCAAAAAAAAGGTGAACCTTTTGAGACATCGTACCGTCGGGTCATCAGCCAACTTAATTCTGTTTATGACGTGGCTTCTCTATGGAATGTATTATATCAGCCGATTTAATTTTTCATCTGTGATCCCCCTTTTACGGTCCGAACTTGAGATTTCAAATGCCCAGGCCGGCGGACTGATGTCGTTCTTTTTTCTAGCCTACACTATTTTTCAACTGCCGGCAGGTTATCTGAGTGATCGTTTTGGACCCCGCAAAGTACTTACGGTCGGGGCGCTGGTTTCCATATTCGGAAATCTTATTTTCAGCCGGGGATCGAGCTATACGATTTTATCCATTGCGCAACTGATAAACGGTATGGGGCAGGCCGCAGGGTGGACTTCAGCGGTAAAACTGGTTGTGAGCTGGTTTCCCAAATCAAAACGAGGAACGGCCATCGGTCTGTTTGCAACCTGTCTGACGGCCGGCAGTAGTTTGGGTATCAGGCTTTCCGGATATCTGGGTGATCATCTGGGATGGCGCACTTCATTTATGATTCCTCCCCTGATGATGGCCGGGGTTGCATTGACCTTCTGGATTTTAGTTAAGGATAATCCAAGCGAGAAGGGACTTTCAGATTTTGAAGATGAAGTCGGTCTGGAACAACAACTTAATAATGATACAAGATCACGACTTGCTGTGGTTTTGTCCAATCGTACGATGTGGGTGGTGGCACTCGTTTATTTTTTCTTTGTCTACGTCCAGTTCGGATGCTTTGTATGGATCCCCACTTTCCTCAAGGAGTCGTATGCGATGTCGGTTGACCGGGCCAGCACCGTTTCTTCTCTCATCCTGCTTCCGGGGTTGGTTGCCGCTCCGCTGAGCGGGTTTTTGTCGGATCGTATTTTCGGTGGAAGACGAAAACCACTGATCCTATGTGGAATGGCCGTCCTTTCCTGTTCGACCTTTCTTCTATCCTTCCGGATGGATATCGTTATTGTCACGCTGCTGCTATCTGTTGTGGGGTTGACAATCATTGTGCCCGACGTCCTTTTGGCCGCCTATCCGTCTGACCTCCTTTCGAGGAAACTGTCAGGAACAGCCATGGGGTTTCTGGCAACATTTACGAGTATGGCCGGTATTATTGCAACACCGTTGTCCGGAAAAATTGCCGATCTGTTTCAGACTTACGAAGCTGTGTTTTTTTCCTTCGGTATTGTTGCCTTCACCGGCGCCGTTTTGACGTTTTTTATCAATGAGAAGAAAACAGAAGGATGAAAAGTATCTGTTACCAAATATATTTTTTAAAAGTCGCCAGCCCTTTGGGGGCATAGATCATAACCGTAATCAAAAGCGCACCATACATGACCAGCCGCCATGCACCAAATTCCCGAAAGTACTCCTGGAACCCGATCAACAAAAAACCGGCCAGAATGGAACCCCATAGGGTGCCCCTGCCGCCAACGTACGCCACGGTGAGCACTTCTACGGTCCTGGGGACCCCGAACTCGGTGGAATCCGGTGTTAAAATGCCAATGTAGTGCGCGTAAAAAGCACCGATGACTCCCGTAAAAAAACAGGCCGTGGTAAAATTGATCAGTTTATACTTGGTAGCACTGAGGCCGAGTGTTTCTGTTGCCAGTTGATCTTCTCGAAGCGCTTTGAAGGAAAGGCCGATTCGGGAATTGACCATTAAGAAAGCGATTCCAAAAATAACAATACCCAACAACACCAGCAGATAATAGTAAGGCAACAGCTCTGCTCGGGAATAGTTCAGCCCGAAAATATCGGGCAGCGGTTTGACGGCCAGGCCCAGCATTCCACGGGTATAGCCGGGGGTGTTGGAGATGCTCAAACGCACTATCTCAGCCAAAAACCATGTGGCCAGACCCACAAAGATACCCTTGAGCCTGAGGGTCACCACGCCCGTAAAAAAGCCCAAAAGCCCGGAGGCCACCCCTCCGATGAACAAGCCAAACCAGGGATTGATCTCATAGTGGTGGGCCGCCAGGGCGGATGCATAAGCGCCGGCACAGATAAAACCGGCAAAGCCAAAATTGATCAGCCCGCCGTAACCGATCTGGAGGTCATACATCACCCCCCACAGACCGAACATCAACGCGGATATAAAAACCGTGGTGACAAACCGGTTGTCCCGCAGGATCCAGGGTATGAAAATGAGGAAAGCCAGAACCAGAGCGACTTTAAACCAGCGGGCCAATGTCATTCCCCTTTCGGGGCTTCCGAGCAGCTTCATGGTCGTTCACCTGCAGGGGCAAAAAGTCCGGCCGGCTTAAAGATAAGGGCAATAATGACGATGGAAAAAACAATGACATTCTGCCATCCGCCTGAAATAAAAAACACGGTAAACGCCTCGAGCAGTCCAACTAAAATTCCTGCGGCAATCGCGCCTTTGATGTTTCCCAGGCCCCCTAAAATAACCACAACAAAGCTTTTGAGTACCGGCGCCATCCCGGCATAGGGATTGGCCGGAAACAGCGTGATCAACAAGGCGCCGGAAATTCCCGCAAGCGCAGCTCCAATCCCGAAAGATATGGAGTGCATACGATTGATATCGATGCCCAGGGTCTGGGCGGCCTCAGAATGCTGCGAAGTGGCCCGGATTGCTTTCCCTAAAGCGGTATACTTGACGAAATACCAAAGGATGCCGACGGTTAAAAATGCCAGGCCCAATATCACCAGATGATCGTAGATAAATACGACTTCTTTAATAACCATCTGGCCGGGCACCAGATTGGGGATACCCCGTTGGATAGCCCCGAATACAATCAGGGCCAGGTTCTGTAACATCACCATGAGCCCGATGGTCAGGACAAAAGAATCCATCAGCCAGTCCCGGCCCGCCTTTTTACGAAGTGTGGATATAAGGCTTTTTTCCAGAAAAATGCCCACAATTAAGAGGCCCATCCCTGATGCCAAAATGCCGATCGGGAACGGTAGCCCTAGCATGGCGGCCACAAAATACATGATATAGCAGCCGAGCATGAACAGTTCGCCGTGGGCAAAATTGACAATTTCCATGATTCCGAAAATCAGGGAAAGGCCGACGCCCATGAGCGCATACATGGAGCCTCTGACCAAACCCAGAACAGCCAGTTGAATAATAATACTTAAATCCATTTTATAATTTTCCAGTTGAACACCATCTCATATCCATTCTTTGATGATGTCCTCTATGGTATCGACAAAATCGGCTTTGGGTCCATGGTGGCTGTTTTTTCCCAAACGAAGGACATAGACATAGTCAACCACATCCAAACACTTGTGAACTTTCTGGTCCACGATTAGAATCGTGTATCCCAAATCCTTGAGTTTGACGATCTCTTCGTAAACCGTGTCAACCAGTTTGGGCATCAGCCCCACCGACGGTTCATCGATCAAAATTGTTCTCGGTTGGGTCATGGTGAGGCGGGCAATTTCGAGTGTACGCTGCTCACCGCCCGAAAGAGCGCCGGCCACCATCTGGCGTTTGTTTTTAAGGACAGGATAGTGGTCGTAAACCGATTCCAGAGCATCATTGAGACTTTTGCTGTCTTTTTTAATGATCCAGCCCCCCAGTTCCAGGTTTTCTTCCACCGTCATGGCAGGGAACACGCTGTGACCCTGAATCAGATGCGCAATCCCCTGACCCAGCATCTGGTCGGGTTTAAGCCCGGTTATGGATTCACCGTGGTGAACAATATCGCCCTGGCGGGGTTTGAGGTAACCATAAATGGTTTTTAAAAGTGTCGATTTGCCCGCTCCGTTGGGCCCGATAATTCCGGTGAGTGCCGCTTTCTTGGCAATTACCGAGACATCCATGAGAACGGATACCTCTTTTACATAGCCCGAAGTAATATTTTTAATCTCAAGCGTCATGTTTAGTGTCCCAGATATGCATCGATGACCGCCGGATCGTGACGGATCTTTTCAGCCTCACCTTCGGCGATGGTGGTACCTGCCGATAGGACCGTTAAATTTTTGCACAGCTTCATCACCGATGGAATATCATGGCTGATTAATAAAAACGTCTTTCCATGGGTCTGGTTCAACTCGAAAGTGATATCGATCAACCGGTCGATCAGTGCCGGATTGACCCCGGCAAACGGCTCGTCCAATAGAATCACTTCGGGATCGGCCATCATGGTTCTCATGAATTCCAACAGCTTCTTCTGGCCTCCTGAAATTTCGACGGCCAGCTGATCTCTGAGTGGATACAGTTCGGCCATCTCGAGAAGTTCCGAAGCCTTTTTCATTCCTTTCTTTTTCGAGACCCGCTTGGGAATGAGGGGAACCATCATGTTGTCCATCAGGGTCATCTCATTAAAAACCCGGGCAACCTGGAATGTCCTGCCGATTCCTCTGGATGCGATCTTATTGGGCTTGAGTCCGGTTATTTCCCGATCCTTAAAGATAACCGATCCTTCATTGGGGCGATATACACCATTGATCACATTGAACAAGGTTGTTTTACCGGCCCCGTTGGGTCCGATGACCCCGTGTATTTTTCCCTTCTCCACGTTGACAGAGACTCCATGCAGAGCCGGGATGCCACCGAAATATTTAATGACTTGATCGACTGCCAAAAATTTCATTTCACACCGAAAAATTCCGCAAGCTCCCCTCAGGGAGCTTGCGGATACTGAAATGGGGTTTTGTGAAAAACGATAGGTATCAGGAAAGGAGCCTCTATACCCACGGAGGTGCTTTTAACTCTCCTGCTGCAAGCTCGAGCGGCCACAGAATTTTGGGCTTTCCACCCATCATCTGAACCAGCGGGAAGAAGAACCCTTCGCCAACTTTGCCGGTTCGAACATCGTTTCGCGAGAGTTGATGGAGCGTTGCTTGGGTCGAGAAATCCGTCCAGAAGTCATTGTAAGTGGCGAAGTCAAGGAATTGCCAGACGCCTTTGTACTTCACTTTTTCTCTGATGTGGGTGCAGAGCTTTTCAAAATCGAGGCTGCCCACATCGTTGAGAACCTTCATGGTCAATCGGGTGTAGTCATAGGGCTGCCCGGCGGCCGCGAGGGCCGGGTCCTCGCCGTATTTATCATTAAACCGCTTGAACCATGCATGCTGCTCGGAATTGCCGGCGACTGGTGAATCCATACAAAGGGTGTAGTCGGAAGCCTCTTTGGTGTTTGCATACCATTCAGAGGTCCATTGGAGCCCGTGCCCGATGACGAGGGCTTTGAGACCCATGGCACGAATCTGTTTGATAATGTTGTACATGCCAACACCACCGGTCTGGGTCAGGGCCATCACCGAAACTTTGGCGGCTTTGTATTTGGTAATGAGCGGCGTAAACTCGGTTTGGTCTATGGCATTGACGTCAAACGGCATGACCTCAAATCCAGCGGTTCTCAGGCTCACCATCAGGGCTTCACCCCATCCCCGTCCGTAATCGGTATCTTCAACGATGACACCGGCCTTCATATTCTTGGGTTTCCAGAGACCTTTTTTGATAAAATGCTGGAGGGGCGGACCGTAAAGGCCTGCGTAAATCGGAGGGGAAGCCCAGCCTTTGAACCAGCCTTTGTATTTTTCAGGGTCATCGTTAATTTTGAAATTGATATACTGAGATTCGCCACCGTGACCGATATGAACAATTTTGTAAGGGGATTCGGCATCCATACAAGCCATGGCCACAGATGAGTGCCACCCGGTGACCATCAGTTTAACACCGCGATTGATGGCCTGTGTGACCGCTTTAACCGATTTTTCCGGGCTCGATTGACTGTCCACCCACACGGGTTCAATATCCAGTTTTTTGCCTTTGATTTTCACTGGGATATCTCCGGCTGCCCGGGCATCTTCCAGGCCCATTTCAACGCCCTTTCGGTGCATATCACCGGTCCGGCTGGCAGGGCCGGTGAACGGCCCCATAAAACCGATCTTTAGCGTTTTGGCTGCTTGGGCATCTTTGGGTAGGGCGGCAGATAAAGCACTTGCCGCAACTGCAGCCACACCGACAGTCTGTACGAACTCACGACGTGTCATTTCTTTTTCTTTCAGGTTTTCTGTCATGACATCCCTCCTTTTTTTCAAGTCGTTCAATTCATAAAATTTTCCCTGTGATCGATTTGTCCCTTTGAAAGCACCTCCTTTTGTTTGAAAGATTATTGAAACCGAACTCTACCTAACCCGAACAAGCCGGTTGTAGCGAAGTGGAAATCCCGATTTATCGGGGAAGCTAATTTAAAATTGACTAAATTGACCATTGATCAATTAGGTTACTAAATAATTTTACATTGTGTTGTCAATGATTTTTCCAACCTCATTTTCGTCGTGTGGTGCTGCAGATCAATTTTTATTACTTCCTTTCTCACCAGGGGTCAACCATCTCGTCGCTAAACGGATGATCGTGGGTGAAAAACAGGAATAGTTCTTTTAAAAAACAAAATGTTACCCTATAAAAAGATGATGGGCCATAGAGAAAAAATCAAGCGATATCTGAGAGAGTTGCCACCGACACTTTTGGGGGTTCCAAACATCGATTCAATCAAAATTCTGGGGATAACACCCGGGTCATATAATCTTAATTTTCATGTGAAGGTGAATCAAAAAGAATTCAACTTTCGTATCAATATCGATCAACAAAGCGGATTGGACAACCAGATCGAATATGAATATAGGACGTTAAAATTCTTAGAGGGACATCGGATTGCTCCGAGAGTCTTTTTTTTCGACGACAGCTGCCGGCATTTTGATTTTGGGATTATGGTGCAGGAATATTTTAAAGGGCCTCATTTATCCCTATCGTTCGAAGATATCTCCATGGCTGCTGAATTGCTGGCGAGGCTTCATTCGCTAAAACCATTTGGCATGCAGTTTGTAACCTGGAAGAATCCACTGGAAGACACTTACAGTTTTGTTCAAAACGATATCATCTATTATGAAGAAAAAAAAAGTCATGATAAGAAAACCCTTAGTCTGGCGGAAAAAACATTGGAAAAAATCGAGCCGATGATCCCTGCATATCGGCATCTGTTTCTTTCGGATAGCTTAAACCACACCGATGTGGGTCTGGACAATTTTATCAAGTCGCCACATGGGTTGAGGCTGATCGACTGGGAAAAGCCCCATGTCGATGACTGCACATATGATATCTGCTGTTTCCTTTCTGAACCCGTAGTGCTGTGGTGCACTCAAAAAATTCTAAATCAGCGGGAACGTATGAACTTTATCGAGGCCTATGCGCGATTAAGCGGGAAGGATGCAAACCAGTTAAAGATCAAGGTCAAGATCAGAGAACCGCTGGTTTCTCTCCACTGGATACTATGGGGGGCAGCCAAGCTTTGTGATCTCAAAGACCGCATAACATCGCCACAACTCTTAGAGGCACACAAAAAGAAAAAGGTTCGTTACAAACGGATTGCCAATCCGGAAAATATTGAAAAAATTCTGGATTCGCTTGGGCAGAGTGATAATGTTTAAATGCTTCACCCATATGATGCGTTTCTCAAAATAGCAAAGTATCGCTCAAAATGGGTTTTGAAATGAACGGTAAAAAAAATGAGGAGGAATGAAGATGGCAAGATCGACAATCATGATGATCGGGCTCGGTGATCTGGGAGGGCATGTTCTGGAAATGTTGGTTCGAAGCCCGGGTTCACGTCGAATTATTACGGCGGATGTAAATGAGGACTGGGGCTATCGAAAGACAAATATTGCCGCATTCGGAGCCGCTCAAATGGGGTATTACCCTGAGCTGGAATTTCTTAAAATTGATCTTTACAATATTGACCAGACAGCGGAAACGATCGCTAAATACAAACCGGAAATTATCTACAGTGCGGCGTCGCTCCAGTCGTGGTGGGTGATCAACACCCTGCCGAAAGAAGTGTTTGAAGCTTTGGATATTGCACGGTTTGGGCCGTGGCTGCCCATGCACTTGACACTTGTTCATAAACTCATGCTAGCTGTCAAGCAGACCGGATTGGATATCAAGGTGGTTAACTCCGCCTTTCCGGATGCGGTAAATCCGATTCTCGATAAGGTAGGATTGGCGCCGACCATCGGTATCGGTAATGTTGCCAACCCGGTTCCCGCCATTCGAAGTTCAATTGCGTATCGTTTACAACGGCCGATGAAGGATATTAGTGTTTTCTTTTTTGCCCAGCATTATGTCAGCCATTATCTGCCTCGGTTTGGAACGCCGGGCGGGGCGCCCTATTTTTTAAAAGCAGTAGTCGATGGAGAGGATGTAACCCAACATTTGAACATTGACGAGATTTTTGCAGATATTCCGACACGGTTTCGCCGGGCAGGGGGCAGGGATGGTCAAATCCTAACGGCATCCTCCGCCGCGGGGGTCACGCTGGCCATTTCAAACGATTCCGGCGATATTATGCATGCGCCCGGCCCTTCAGGTCTGCCGGGGGGCTATCCTGTCCAGGTCGGTAAAAATGGTGGAAATGTCATCCTCCCAAAAGGATTGACCCTAGAGGAGGCGGTGCGTATCAACGAAGAAGGGCAGCGTTATGATGGTATTGACCGCATCGAATCCGATGGAACCGTCCACTATGCCGAGAAATCAGTGGCGATCATGAAGGAGATGGTAGGTTATGAATGCAAGGTCATGAAGATTGAAGAATCGGAAGCCCGTTCAAACGAAATTAACCTCAAATTTGGAGAGTTCGCAGCAAAGTTTAAGTGAAATGAATACGATTCACTTTACCAATAAAAACCGCTCGCGCACAACGAGGGAAAAGGAGAACCATGTCATGAATTTCCCTGAATTAAATTTTAAGCCTACACTCCGCGTCCTTGATGATCTACAGATGGAACAGATCCATGCGGCAACCCTGGAAGTGCTTGAACGCACAGGTGTTCGGTTTCCACACCCAAAGGCGCTGGCTGTGCTGGATGGCGCCGGTGCGCAGGTGGACGGCGACCGTGTAAGAATTCCGGCCTGGCTGGTTGAAGATTCGATCCGTCGAGGGCCTTCACGGATTGTTTTGGGAAGACGAGATGGCGCCCGATCGGTTTTCCTTGAGCGGGATAAATCCTGGTTTGGCCCCAGTCTGGATTGCATCGAGTATCTTGATCCCGTCACCGAGGCGCGTCGACCCTTCACCAGCGACGATTGCCGGATTACCGCAACGATTGCCGATGCTCTCCCCAACCTGAGTTGGGTGATGACCATTGGTATGGCCGCTGATAAACCGCCTGAGATAGCCGATCGGGTGATTGCTCGGCAGGTCCTGACATGCTGTGAGAAACCGTTTGTTTTTTGCTGTAAAGACGTGAACGGCACACGGGATATATATGAAATGGCTGTTTTAATCGCCGGTGGAGAATCTCTTTTTCACCAAGCGCCCTTTTTGGTTCACTACTCAGAACCGATTTCACCTTTGTTATACTTCGAGCCGGCTATAGAAAAGATCATCTTTTGCGCAGAAAGAGGCATCCCGATAATCAATTTTCCTGCCCCCCAGGCCGGCAGTACTGCTCCTGCAACCTTTGCCGGTACAATTGTCCAGGGAAGTGCCGAATCGCTCAGCGGGTTGGTGCTGGTTCAACTTATTCGTCCGGGCGCCCCTTTTATATATGGGGCCTTTGCAACCGTAATGGATATGAAAACATCAATTTTTTCCTATGGTGCGCCGGAGATGAGTCTGATGGTTGCCGCCATGGCTCAAATGGCACAACGCTATGAATTGCCCTTCTTTGGAACCGCAGGTTGCACCGATGCAAAATTTCCTGATCCTCAAGCGGCTGCGGAAGTTGCGTTTTCTTGTTTGAGTTCAGCGCTGAGCGGCGCCAACCTGATTCATGACGCCGGCAGTTGGATAGATCACGGATCCGTGGTTTCTCCATCCTTCATGGTACTCGTGGATGAAGTGCTCCATATGGTCAAACAATATATGCAAGGAGTTGAAGTGAGCGAGGAGACGCTGGCACTTGACCTTATCGACCGCATCGGGCCAGGGGGGCACTATCTGAACGAAGATCATACGATGAGGCATTTTCGCAGGGTGTGGTATCCGGAGCTGTTTGATCGCACGATTTATGACGACTGGCATAAACAGGGTGCGAAAAGATTTGAGGAACGTCTCCGGGAAAAGACACTAAAAGTTATGGATCACAGCCCGGCGCCTCTGCCCCCTGAAATCATCAAAGAGCTGGATAAGATGGAAAAACATTGGGAATAAAGCATCTGAAAAAAATCGTCGGTTCAATTGACCGCGATAACGGTTCCCAAATCCAGTTTTTCTGCTTCCCTTAGGATTGCGGACGCAGCCGAGGCATCTTCTGCCGCAACCCCGACCGTTTTGAAGAACGTGATTTCATGATCTGATTGCCGGCCTGGCTTTGTTCCATTGATGATTTCACCCAACTCGGCGTCAATGGTCGCATTTGGAATGATGATGTCTCCGGCTTCCGATAGACAGGCCTCTTTAGAATCGACCACAATCCGTGCCCGGCGAACAGTGGTTTCATCCACCTCCTGCATTTGGGCCGTAAACGATCCAACGCCGGTAATATGGGTGCCCGGCTTGAGATTCTCCCCGTTAAAGACAGGGGTCATAGAAGTGGTGGCAGTGATAACAACATCTGCGTCGCGCACCGCCTGGTCCGGCCTCAAATCGAGTTGGATGTGCGGGGCGTTCACCCAGGTCGACACCTCCCTCGCCAGCTTCTCGGCAGCGGATTGAGAAAGGTCGATAAGGTTCACCTGCTTGATGGCGCGGACCGCCATCAAGCCCTCCAGTTGGGCACGGGCTTGCACGCCCGCTCCAAAAAGGGCGACTGTTTTTGCATCATGGCGGGCCAGAATTTCAGCAGAAAGCCCGCCAGTGGCTCCGGTGCGAATTGCAGTCAGACTTTCACCTTCAATTAACGCTTTCGGCATCCCGGTCTGGGGGTCAAGGGCGATAACTGAAGCGGTAACCGTAGGTAAACCCACATTTGGATTGTCTTTGAAAATTGAGACAATTTTAACACCCAAATCCTGACTCTGGTGAAGCCAGGCGGACATGAGGAGTATGTCCCCTTTTTCAGCTGAAACCCGAGTTCGAAGGGGCATGGTGACGTTGCCCGAGGAGAGCTGTCCAAAGGCCAGTCTCATCACCTCGATTGCCTTTGGCATCGGTAAAGCGGTTTTAACATCCTTACCGGTCAAAATTCTGATTTGGCGGGGTTGATTCATGAAATTTTTCTGTATCAAAACATAGTTGGGAAGGCAACCCAAAACAATACACTCCGCCTGATTCGTCCTTAGAGCAAAAGTAAACCACAATTTTGTCATGAACTGAATTTCGGTTGACAGGCCATGTCGCTTTTATATATTTTTAACTCAAGTTTCGCACCTGATATTTTGAGAAAACCCGCATCAAAGTGGGAATCGCTTATGGGAGAAAACTCCACATGACCGACCCGCCGCTTCCCCTGATCCTAAAAGAGGCCATTTCCCAGGCCAAAGAATGGCAAAATCGGGCCAACGATTTGTTAACGTCCGAGGAAAAGGCCTTTCAGGAACAGATGACGCGTCTGGTAAAACACCCCAAGAACAAGATCATCCTTACAAAACTGATGGATCAGGGTTTTCGATCTAAAAACCCCGAACGGGTTGCTGATCAGATCGAGGTGCTTTTCAAAAATTATGGCATGCCTGATTTTTCACTGCTGGAAAAAATGCTGATACTTCTGTTTCTGGGGGTGGGAAGACATTTCCCAGGTATTGCCGTGCCCAGGGTGATCAGTAAAATGCGAGATGAGAGCAGCCGGGCCATCATTCCCGGAGAAGAAGGCGCATTTCACTCCCACTTGAGAAAGAGGAAAAAAGCGGGGGTCCGGATGAACATCAACCACCTGGGCGAAGCTGTCTTAGGTGAAGATGAAGCCCTGGCGCGGCTGAACACCTATATGAATGACTTGAAAGATCCTGAAATTGAGTGCATATCTGTAAAAATTTCCACCATCTATTCTCAAATTCAGTCGATCGCCTTTGATCATAATGTTAAAATCTTCGTGGAACGTCTCTCCCAGCTCTACGAAACCGCCAAAAGCCATTTTTATACTCAAAACGACGGGATCCAAGTCCCCAAGATTGTTAACCTGGACATGGAAGAATACCGGGATCTGGAGATCACAATTGCCGCATTTCAAATCGCATTGGAGCAGAAGGTTTTCTTGGATTATTCTGCCGGGATTGTGCTCCAAGCATATCTGCCCGATGCTTACGGTATCCAGAAAGAACTCACCGGGTGGGCCCGGAAAAGGGTGGCAAATGGGGGTAGCCCGATCAAACTCCGTATCGTCAAGGGAGCCAACATGGAGATGGAGCAGGTGGAATCCGCCATCCAAAATTGGCCCCTTGCCCCCTATGATAACAAGTTGGATGTGGATGCCAATTTTAAACGCATGACCGATTTTGGGATGCAGCCGGAAAATATCAAGGCGGTTCATCTGGGTATCGGTTCCCACAACCTGTTCGATCTGGCCTATGCCTTAAAAGTGGCACAGAAAAACAGGGTCGAGCCGTTTTTTTCCTTTGAAATGCTGGAAGGCATGGCCGATCATGTACGGCGGGCCATACAGGAAACACCCAAAGATGTGCTCCTTTATGCTCCCGTTGCCACCAAAGAGCAGTTTATCAATGCCATTGCCTATCTCATTCGCCGGCTGGATGAAAATACGGCGGAAGGGAATTTCCTGCGTCATTCTTTCAACTTGGAGGTAGATTCCAGCAGCTGGGCATTTTTAGAAAAGCAGTTCATTTCCTCCTATAAACATAGAAACAAAGCGAGAAAAACACCCCACCGGATCCAGAACAGAAATAAAGAGCATTTCCCGGAAAAGATGGGGACCTTTTATGATGAAGAATTTAAAAATGAACCGGATACCGATTGGTCGCTGGCAGGCAACCGGAGGTGGGCTGAAGAAATCAGGAGAAAATGGCGAAAAGGACCTGATGACAGGCCGGTGGAAATACCCCTGGTGATTGCCGGGGATGAAATATATGACAACAGGGAAAAACAGGCATACAAAGATCCGTCTTTGATTGATGAAAATGTCTATGTGGCCGATTGCGCCATGGCAAATGAAAACGATGTGGAAAAGGCCATGTCGACGGCAGTGTTAGACCCGGATGGATGGAGAGATACCACACACAAAGATCGTCATGGGGTTCTCTCAAGGGTGGCAATGGAGCTTCGTCTTGCCCGGGCGGATCTCATCGGTTCAGCGGCCGCCAATACCGGTAAAGTTTTTACTGAAGCGGATATCGAGGTGTCCGAAGCCATAGACTTTGCCGAATTTTATCCTTATTCAATGAAAATATTTTCAGATTTAAAAAATATTGAATTCCGGGGCAAAGGTGTGGGGCTGGTCATTTCTCCATGGAATTTTCCCATTGCGATTCCCTGTGGCGGCATTGTCGCCTCTTTGGCGGCCGGCAACACGGTGGTTTTCAAGCCGGCATCTGCTGCAGTCCTGGTAGCGTGGGAGCTATGCCGGTGCTTTTGGCGGGCAGGGGTTTCCAGAAACACGTTGCAGTTTTTGCCCTGCGAAGGCTCAACCCTCGGCCCGAAGCTTATCTCCCATCCTTCGGTGAATTATATCATTTTAACCGGAGGGACCGAGACCGGCATGATGATTTCCAGAAAAAGGCCGGACATCTATCTGGCTGCGGAGACCGGCGGCAAAAATGCCACCATTGTTTCCGGCATGTCTGACAGGGATCAGGCGATTAAACATCTGATCGATTCCGCGTTTTCAAACGGAGGCCAGAAATGTTCCGCCACATCGCTTTTAATCCTGGAAAAAGAAGTCTATCAAGATGAAACTTTTAAAAAACAACTGGTAGATGCCGCCCGCAGCTATCGGATGGGTTCGGTATGGGATTTTGAAAATAAAATGGGTCCTTTGATTCAGGCGCCGGAGGGCGCTTTAAAAGAAGCGTTGATGAAATTGGCACCTGGTGAAACCTGGGCGTTGAAACCCGAAAACATCCAAGGCAACCCAATGCTCTGGACGTCGGGAGTCAAATGGGATGTCAAGCCGGGGAGCGACACCCACTTGATTGAATTCTTCGGCCCTCTTTTGGGAGTGATGTGTGCTGAGAATCTGGGCCATGCCATTGATCTTGTAAATCAAACCGGCTACGGACTTACTTCGGGTCTCGAGAGTTTAGATGAGCGGGAACATGAAAAATGGAAAGCCTCAACCCGGGCAGGAAACCTCTATATCAACCGGGGAACAACAGGGGCCATGGTTTTGCGTCAGCCGTTCGGGGGAATGAGGAAGTCAGCGCTCGGGGCGGGGATTAAGGTCGGGGGGACAAATTATGTGAGTCAGTTTGTCGATCATGAGGAAACCGGCTTTCCATTTGTCAGCGCCATTTTGAAAGATCATCCCCTGCTGCGGTTGTCACAAAAATGGCAGCGGAAACTGGATGCCGGCGATTTGGCAAAATTTAAAACCGATCTGAAAAAGACGGTCCATGCCATCCGAAGCTATCTTTATCAATATGAGCAGGAATTTTCTCAAGAAAAGGATTATTTTCACCTGCGGGGCCAGGATAATATCGTGCGATATTTGCCAATCGATACTGTTTTGATCCGGCTTCATGCCGATGACAACCTGTTTGAAACACTCGCGCGTATTGCAGCGGCGACCATTTCCGGATGTAATATAGAGATAAGCATCCCGAACGGTTTGAAGAACAGGGTCATTGTTTTTCTCATGGGCACGGATGGCGAGGAGATGGCGGGAGATGCACCGATGACTTTTGAGTCTGACAGGGATGTGGCCCGGAAAATAGGGGATGCCCGGCGTATCCGCTATGCTGCTCCGGAAAGGGTGCCTTTAGAAGTCCATCGGACAGCTGCAAAGGGGGGATTTTATATTTCGTCCAGAAAGGTGATGATGGAAGGGCGGATTGAACTTTTGCAGTATCTTCAGGAGCAGAGCGTTTGCTATGATTATCATCGGTATGGAAATTTGGGGGAACGTACCCTGATTTAGCTTCCATCTTTTGATTTGAGGATGATGCGGGCATCCGCAACAACGCATCTTTCAGACGAGCAGATCACCGGGTTTAGGTCAAAGGAGTCGACCTGTTCGCCCAGTTCGGTCATCAGACCGGAAAAGCGCTTTACCGTATCTACCAGTCGATCGATATGGATCGGTTCAGATCCTCTGTAACCCTCAAGGATTTTGTATGCCTTTAAGTTTCTGATCATCGAGTGGACGTCGCTTTGACTCAACGGGGCCATCCTCAAGGATGTGTCCTGGTATATTTCCGCCTCTGTGCCGCCAAATCCAAGAAGAATGACAAGGCCAAATTGGCGGTCTATTTTTGCGCCGATGATCAACTCCACTCCACTCACCATTTCTTCAACCAGCATCCCTTCAAAACCGACAAATTTGCTAAAGCGATTAAACGTATCAGATAATCGATGGTCATTTTCAATCCCGACCACAACCCCGCCTGTATCTGATTTGTGAATCAGGTCGGGGGAAACCACCTTTGCTACCACCGGATAGCCGATGGTTGACGCCGCATCGGTCGCTTCGGCTGGGGTCTTAACTGTTTTGGATCGGGGGACATCAAATCCGGTTAAATCCAGTATGCGCTTTGCATCAGGTTCCAGAACCCATCCGGATTTTTGGGATGCACCCAGTATGTCGCGGATCTCTGATTTCAACACGGTTGACACCTCCTCAAAGCATCAACCATTTGAACCGCCCCTTCGATGGAGGAGGAAACGGGGACCTGATTCAGCTCAAACCCTTCGATCAGCACGCGGTATTTTTCCACGTGGGGAACGTAGGCGACCAGGGGCTTGCCTTCGCGCTGGTAGACATAGCTCAGACGTGCGCCGAGATCCAAACTGATACCCGGCGAATAAGGCAGAAGTAGAATGAGAACCGAGTCGATCTCCGGAGCATTGTTCAGCCCTTTGGCAGCCGCGATAAAGTCATCATCCGTGGCACTGCCTGTCAGGTCGATCGGATTGGCGACAGATGCAATGGATCTGATGCGCTGCGAGAGACTTTGACGGATTTCTACCTGTGTGGTTTTGGAGAGCGTCGGTACAAAAAGCCCATGGCTTTCACAGATATCAACAGATAATACCCCGTGTCCGCCGCTGGCGGTTATAATGCCCACTTTCCCTTCGATCGCATTTGAATAACAGCTCAATGACTCTGAAAACGAAAGCATTTCGAGCTCGTTTTTTGCCTCTACGATGCCGTGTTGGGAAAGGATTTCGGAAAAAACCCTGTAATCCCCGGCCATCGACGCCGTGTGACTGGAAACGGCTCGGATACCTCCGGCGCTCTTCCCCGCCTTCAGTACAATGACCGGTTTGGAAACCTGGCCGGCTGCCTGAACAAATTTACGGCCCTCATTTTTTTCAAACCCTTCAATATAAAAAGAAATCACCTTTGTATTGGGATCCTCGGCAAGATAATGAAGCATATCTGTTTCACCGATAACCGCTTTATTTCCAATACTGACCGCAAGGGATAAACCGACCCCCTGTTCAGCAAATTTGACCATCTGATCGACCAAAATCCCGCCGCTTTGACTGACAATAGCAACACTGCCGGGTTCGGGCCGGATGAGGCGTTCGCTCGGCAGGAAAAAGGTATCGAATGTTGAAGGAGAATAAATTCCGAGGCAATTGGGTCCAATAAAAGGAAAATCCGCATCATGGGCGAGGACGATCAGCCGATCCTGTAATTCCTTTGCTCCGATTTCGGCAAATCCACCTGAAATCACGACTGCTCCGCCCGTGTCGCTTTCAATACACTGCCTCAGGATATCCGGTACATGCTCGGCGCGAACGGCAATGACCGCCAGGTCGATCTTTGCCGGGATTTGTGAAATATCTGCATAGACCCTGTCCCGGTGGAGCCGTCCGCCTCTAGGATTTACCGGATAAACTTTGACCGGATATCTGAGGTGGATTTTATTGTATATCACATTGGCCGCCTGACGATGATTCGTCAGTGAAACGCCGAATACGGCAATGGTTTTGGGTTGAAACAGGGGCTTGAAGTTCAATGGTAAACCTGAATTAAGGTTGGAATTATCCAGCAAAATGGCTGAAAGCTTCGTTAAAACAATATAGGATTTTGTGAACGGTTTGTCAATTTTGAAAAAGAAGATCGGGCTTACTGTTAGAAACGAATTGGAAAAATAACGCTAAACCAGTTGTAAGGCTAACATTTTTATTGCGATGAAAACGCTTCGACTTCTTCAATGCTTTTCGGGATCGGTTTGCCCAGTACTCTGGCGCCGGATTCCATCACCAAAATATCATCCTCTATCCGAATACCGCCGAAATCTTTGTACGCCTCCACGTTTTGATAGTTGATATAGTCGACAAATTTATTTTCCACCTTCCATTGATCGATCAGTTCGGGTATAAAATAAAGGCCGGGTTCCACAGTAAGAACAAAACCGGTTTCAAGAGTTTTCGCCAGCCTTAAATTATTTAGACCGAATTGATGATTCCGTTGAATGGTGTCGGTATAGCCGACATAATCTTCTCCTAGGTTTTCCATATCATGAACATCGAGCCCCATCATATGACCGAGCCCGGTTGGAAAAAAAAGCGCGTGGGCTCCTGCTCGAATCGCCAATTCAATGTCCCCTTTCATCAGGTTGAGGGCTTTCAGACCTGACACAAGATGTTGACATGCCAGCAGGTGTATTTTTCGGAACTCAATCCCCGGACTTATCGTCTCAATCGCCTTTTCCTGAGCATGGAGAACGATTTCGTAAATATCTTTCTGTTTTTTTGTAAATTTTTCACTTACCGGAAAAGTTCGTGTAATGTCGGTTGCATAGTGAAGCGGAGATTCCGCTCCACTATCGTTGATAACCATGTCACCCGTTTTCATCAAACCACCGTGTGAAGGATTATGAATGATCTCACCCCGCGTTGAGAAAATGATTGGAAAAGATAATCGGCTTCCAACGCAATAGGCAATATCGATCATGGCGCCCACAGCCTCCCTTTCAAACATGCCCGGCTTCGACATTTTCATGGGGAGGGTCTGCATTTCGTATGTGATATCAAGTGCGGCTTCAATCTCTTCGATCTCCGCTTCGGACTTTACCGACCGTTGTGCCACCACCGCCTTTGTTAAGATCGTTGAAACACGATCTTGAACAGCTGCAGGGTCGATCCCCAACAAGCGCATGACTTTCAAAACATTTTCTGCCCTACACTGAGGGAGAAAGTGGATCTTTCTATTTTTGTGAAGGGCTTTGGTTATGATGCCTTCCAGCTGATCCAAAGAGAGAGTTTCCTTGACCCCGATTCTTCGGCATTTTTCTTTTAACGGGGTTTTTGGCCCTGCCCAAACGCGTTCTTCACTGGTTAGATTATTGCCAAAGACAACCTCCTTGTTTTCCTCTGTATCGATCACAGCGGCTAACTTTGGGTGATCGAGACCCCAAAAATACAAAAATGAACTGTCCTGTCTAAAAGGGTAGGGGTTATCGAGATAATTGATCGGGCTTTGTCCATGACCGAGAAAAAGAATGAGTCCCGAACCGACATCCTGTTTCAACCGTTTTCTTCTTTTGGCATATACATCGGAATGAAACATGCGTACACGCTCCTTCTATTAATCTTTCCTTTTACTTTCAGTCATATACGGCAGCGGGTCTTTTACCATCGCTTCTTCAAAGCCTTTTTTTCTTAAAACACAGCTATCGCACCGACCACATGCCAATCCGCCCGGAAAGGGGTCATAACAACTATGGGTGATCGAATAGTCGACACCCAGTTCCAGCCCTTTGCTGATAATTTGCGATTTGGTCATATGCATGAGTGGCGTCCTGATTTTTATGCTGATCCGGCCTTCCAGTCCGGCCTTTGTTGCAAGGTTTGACATCCGTTCAAATGCTTCAATGTATTCAGGTCTACAATCGGGGTATCCACTATAGTCAACCGCGTTGACACCGATAAATATATCGGATGATTGGAGGACTTCGGCCCATGCCAGGGCAAGGGAAAGAAAGATCGTATTTCTTGCAGGCACATAGGTAACCGGGATCTCTTCGGTCATTTTGTGTTCATTTCGATCTTTTGGAACACTTATTTGATCGGTCAGGGCAGATCCGCCGATCGTTGTCAGATCGATGTTGAGTAGTAGATGTTTGGCAGCGCCTATAAAAGCAGCGACTCTTTTTGCCGCGTCTAGCTCTTCGGCATGGCGCTGGCCATAGAAAAAACTTAAGCTGTAGACTTCAAATCCTTTGTTTTTTGCAATGGCCATGACAGTGGTGGAATCGAGACCTCCGCTAGAAAGGACGATCGCTTTTTTTCTTTGATGCATGCCGATTAGACTCCCCTATCTCTTTCAGGCCATAGAATTTTATGGAGTTGAACCTGGAGCCGGACCTGAAGCCGGTCTTCAATGATCCATTTTGCTAGTTGGGTTAGGGCCATTTTTCCGTATACGGTGGAAAAGAGAACGTGGTCAGCTGGAAACTCATTATTTAACAGACCTTTTATCTCTTTTGCAAATTCGTAATCGTTTCGATCACCAATCACAAACTTTAATTGGTCTTCCGTATTGAGTCGTTGTAGATTTTTCAGATCGTTTTTTTCAGCCTCGCCGCTGGAGGGGCATTTGATGTCTATCACTTTAATGCAACGATCATCAGCCAGACGGATATCCAACGTGCCATTGGTCTCCAGCATCACCTTATAACCCGCAGCAAGCAGGTATTTTATCAATGGGGGAGTCCCGCTCTGAATCAGGGGTTCTCCCCCGGTGATTTCTACCAGATTCGATTTGTACGGGTCGACCCGATCCAGGATTTCAACAATGCTCATTTCCACACCGTGATGATACGCATAGCGCGTGTCACAATAAGAACATCTGAGGTTGCAGCCTGAAAGCCTTATAAACACGCAGGGACAACCGGCATAGAGCGATTCTCCTTGGATGCTGTAAAATATTTCGTTTACACGGAGCGTTATCTGGTCGTTTATTTGTTCCATTGGATTAAAATGTTTGGAAAGCGGTCTTTCTGCTCCTTTTTCATTGCTTCCAAAAAAAAACAAGCCCATCTTTGATAAAGATGGCAGCAAATACGAAAAGTATTATTCCTAAAAACCGGATAGTGTAAATATAATTGTTTCCCTTAAGAAAAAAGCTGGATTTACCGACGATTATGGCGACCAAAGCCTTTGAACCCACGAGAAACGTATAAAAACAAAAGATAAAGAGAAATGCATAAAACCAGCTGATTCGAAATGCTTTCAGTACCAGCGGTGAGCCGATGGTAAACCAAAAGAGGTAGGGATTAGGGTTCAAAAAATTCACGATCACCCCTTTTCGGACAGACCGGGGTTCCATGCGCTCTGCGTGAATATCAATGCCTTTGACCGAAATACTTTCACAGCCGAGATAGACGAGAAAAGCACCTCCCAAAATCGAAATGGCGCCCATTAACAAGAACATATCTGATAAACGCGAAATAATAAATATAGCGATGCATACGATCGGGAGATCGGTTAAAAGGGGGACAAATGAAATTTTGACTCCTTCTTTTATGCCGTGGCGAAGGGTCTCGGAGATGATCAACGCCGTCATCGGGCCGGGTGATAATCCGCTGCTGAGGCCCAGAACAATTCCTGAAAATAAAAGACTGAATTGTGATGTCATCGTATCAGAACGTATACGGTTCTTCAAACAAGGCGGTTAGAACATATGAAGATACCAAAATGTCATCGGGGTTCCAAAAAAAATATAAATGATAGCACCGATTGAGAGAAACGGACCAAACGGAACCGCCATCTTCATGCTGCTTTTCGTACTGAGCATCATTAACAAGCCGGTCAACGTGCCGACTACAGATGCAATAAAAACAGTAAAGACAACACCTTTCCACCCGATAGTGGCGCCGATCATCGCTAAAAGCTTGATATCACCGCCCCCCATCCCTTCTTTTTTAGTTAATAGATAATAGATCAACGCAACGATGAAAAGACTTCCGCCTCCGACAAGTATCCCAAGGGCAGTGTCGATGTATGTCACCTTTGGCAGTGCAAAAGAAGCAGAAAAAAAGACAGGTATTCCGGGAATGGTTATTATGTCCGGGATCGTTTTGCTGTCAATATCAATGAAAGATATAATGAGCAAAATTGTGATAAAACTATAATAGATCAATCCTTCGAATGTAAAACCAAAATTTAAGAGAGTGGCCAGGGCAAATCCTCCCCCTATGATTTCCACAAGAAAATATCGGAATGAAATGGATACGTTACATTGTCGACATCGTCCCCTGAGCCAGAGATAACTGAGCAGAGGAATGTTGTCGTAAAAGCGTATTGGGGTATTGCAATGTGGACAAGCGGAAGGTGGGTAAATGATTGAGGTTGAGTTGGGAATCCGATAGATGCAAACATTCACGAAGCTTCCGATGCATGTCCCAAAAATAAATGCAACTATCCCCGCAAAACCGGTTTCAGGTATATTCAACCCTTTCTCCCTTTACCCTCGTGTGCTCAATATTCTATGCGAGCCGGTGCTGGATCGCCAGTGCATTCCCCGTTCGCTCCAGGCAGACTGCAGGATTTTTCAAAAGAGTATTGTTATCATTTAAAAAAATCAAGATAGATATTGTCAAAGAAAAATAAAGTCTTATATTATTACGCCCCTTCATTTCAAAAATTTTTCGGGCAGGTGACGTCAATCACGCGGTTGAACAAAATGGGGGGCCGTTTGGCGCCGTTTCCTGATAGGCGGTTCAACTTCATAAAAAATATTCAAGCGTTGTTTGGAAAAAATTTATTTTCCTGCTAAAACAGGTATAAAATATGGCTGAAACAGATAAAGATGATCTCATTCGGATCTTAGAAGACGATGAGGAAAACACAGAAATTCCTGGCACGCTTCCGTTGATGCCGGTCCGGGATGTCGTGATATTTACCGACATGGTTCTTCCTCTTCTGGTTGGACGCGAGAAGTCTGTTCAGGCAGTCGAAGAGGCTGTTCAAAAGGACGGATTAATATTTTTAGCCACTCAAAAAGATCCTGGTGTTGAGAACCCGAAATCGGATGATATCTATCCAGTTGGGACGGTAAGTCGAATATTGCGTATGCTGAAGCTTCCGGATGGACGGATCAAAGCTTTGGTGCAAGGAATTGTCAAAGCAGAAGTTATCGGGCACGTCAGCGAAAAACCGTTTTTCACTGTGAAGATTGAAACGATTTCAGAGAAACCAACAGCAAAAATCAACCTTGAAATAGAAGCCCTGATGCGGAATGTTCGGGAGCAATCCGAGAAAATCCTTGCGCTCCTTGGTGAATTCTCAGGGGATGTTAAAGCCATCCTTGCGAGCATCGAAGACCCCGGAAAGCTCGCTGACCTTGTGGCCTCGAATCTGAAATTAAAAACGGATAAGTCCCAACGTATTTTAGAAATTGTCAATCCTGTTCACCGTCTTCGAGCGGTTAATGATCTGCTTTCACGTGAGGTTGAACTTTCGGTAATGCAAGCGAAGATCCAGTCTGATGTTAAGGATGAAATTTCAAAAAACCAACGTGATTATTTTTTAAGAGAGCAGGTGAGGGCGATTCATAAGGAGCTGGGTGAATACGACGAGAAAACGGAGGAACTGGCAGAATATGAAAAGAAAATTAAAAAAGCCCGGATGTCTAAAGATGCCGAAAGGGAGGCAAAAAAACAATTAAAGAGAATGGAGCAAATGCATCCTGATTCTGCAGAAGCTTCCGTTGTACGGACATACCTGGATTGGCTGGTTGAAATACCCTGGAACTCGACAACAAAATATGTCATCAATATCAAAAGCGCAAAAAGGATACTGGATAAAGACCACTATGGGCTTGACAAGGTTAAGGATCGTATTTTGGAATATTTGAGTGTTCGTCGTCTCAATCCCAAAATGAAAGGACCGATCCTCTGCTTCGTCGGTCCTCCGGGCGTTGGAAAGACTTCTTTGGGACAATCGATCGCCAGGGCGATTAAACGTAAATTCATTCGGATTTCCCTCGGCGGCATTCGAGATGAAGCTGAGATCCGAGGGCATCGGCGGACATATATCGGAGCGATGCCGGGACGTATTTTACAGGGCTTAAAACAGTGCGGCACAAACAATCCGGTATTTATGATGGATGAGATTGACAAACTCGGCTCTGATTTTCGGGGCGATCCTTCTTCTGCCCTCTTAGAAGCCCTCGACCCTGAACAGAACTTCGCTTTTAGTGACAATTATCTTAATCTGTCTTTTGACCTTTCAAAGGTTATGTTTATTCTGACCGCCAACCTGACAGATAGCATTCCATCAGCTCTTCTTGACCGGATGGAGGTGATTCATCTTTCAGGATATACCGAGGAGGAGAAAAAGATTATTGCGAAAAAGCATCTTTTTCCGGACCAAATTAAGGATAACGGATTAACCCCTAAATCGATTTCCATCAGCAACGGGGCATTGCTTCAAATTATCACCGAATACACATCTGAAGCCGGTTTGAGGAACCTGGAAAGAGAATTGGGAACCATCTGTCGAAAAGTGGCAAGAAAAATTGCCGAAGGAGAAGAGACCGGACCGTTTAAAATTAAGAAAAGTAATCTGCAAAAATATCTTGGGGTTCCCAAATATATTACTGAAATGGACCAGGAGGATGATCAGGTTGGTTTATCGACCGGCCTGGCTTGGACACAGGTTGGCGGCGAAGTCTTGTATGTTGAGACCACATTTATTCATGGAAAAGGCGATTTGATTATCACAGGACAACTGGGAGATGTCATGCAGGAGTCGGCCCGTGCTGCTTTGAGCTATACCAGATCCAACCTCCAATCCTTTGGGGTTGAAGAGAACTTTTTTGAAAATTACGATGTGCATATTCATGTTCCCGCGGGCTCAATACCAAAAGATGGCCCGTCGGCTGGAATAGCGATCGCCATTGCGATCATTTCGGTTATAAAAAATGAACCTGTGAACAAAAATGTGGCCATGACCGGAGAAATTACACTGAGGGGGAGGGTCCTGCCGATCGGCGGTCTAAAGGAAAAAGCGCTGGGCGCTTTAAGAGCAGGCATCCACACGATCGTCATCCCTGCAAAGAACAAGAAGGATTTGACCGAAATCCCGATGAACATCAAACAAAAAATTGAATTTATTTCGGTTAAACAAATGGAGGAAATTCTACCGATTGTTTTTAAAGTTAAAGATTAATAATTAAATTTTAACTATTTGATAAATTTATGAGAATTCTTGCGATTGACACTGCGACCAAAAGCTGTAGCATCGCGATAGTGGATGGGGAAACCTTAATGGCTGAAATCAATTTGATTAGCGGGGAGACCCATTCAAAACATCTAATGGGGATGGTAAAACAGGTTTTCGATCTGTCCGGGTGCCATTTATCCGATATCGATGGATTCGCAGTGACCAGGGGTCCCGGGAGTTTTACAGGCCTGCGTATCGGAATAAGTGCGATAAAAGGTCTCGCGATGGCATCCGGAAAATCGATGGTCGGGGTATCTGTTCTTGATGCCCTTGCTTTTCAACTTTCATTTACCTCCTCTCTGATCTGCCCGACCCTGGATGCCCGAAAAGGAGAGGTCTATTTTGCACTTTACAGATCTTGTGAGGGCAGATTAAAAAAAGAGACCGAAGAACAGGTACTGACGCCCCAAAAAGCGATATCCAAGATCAATGAGCCGTGTGTATTTTTTGGCGAGGGCGCCAAGACTTACCAAAAGGTTATTGAGAAAGAGAAAGGTGATCTCGCCTATTTTCTATCCCCATCCCAAAATATACTTCGGGCCTCCACAGTTGCGCTTATCAGTATCTATAGATTTAAAAATGACATGGCGGATGATATCGACGAATTTGTGCCCCATTATATTCGAAAATCAGATGCGGAACTTGCTGGTGAGAAAAAAAATCTCAAATCGAAAAATCATCTTCGTTGACAATTGCAATTGATTTTGATAAGGTTTTTTTATACTTTGATAAACCGAAGATAAAATTTTCTTATGAATAATGTTTCTCGGTCTAATCCACCTAAAAAAACGATTCTTCCGGTGGCAAGACCCGGGTATCCCTTTATTGCCGTAGCCGTCTTTATGACGGCTGTCTTTGCCCTTTTGGGGCTGAGTACCCTGACACTGCTGGGTCTGTTTGTGATCCTTTTTATCGGTTATTTTTTTCGAGATCCTGAGCGGGTTATCGCAGATCGACATCAAGCCGTGGTATCTCCGGCTGATGGCAAGGTTATTTCAGCCGGCCGATGGAATGATACCGAGTTTTTTGACGGTGAATGCAACAGAATCAGTATTTTTATGTCGGTGTTTAATGTTCACGTCAATCGTATTCCGCATGAAGGGGAAGTCAAAAAAATCTGCTATGTTCCGGGAAAGTTCTTCGCTGCTTATTTGGACAAGGCCTCTAATAAAAATGAACACAATGCTGTTTTTCTGAAGACCACAGATGGAAAAAAAATATGTGTGGTTCAGATTGCAGGACTGATTGCAAGGCGTATTGTGTGCCGGATTCAGGAAAACGATCATGTGGTTCGGGGAGAGCGGTTTGGGATGATCCGTTTTGGTTCTCGGCTTGATATTTACCTGCCAATTGAAACAAAACTCCATGTGGCCGTGGGTGATAAGGTGAAGGCCGGTGCGTCGGTTTTGGGATATTTGCGATGAAAAGAAAAAGGAGATTTGAAAAAGAAAAGGTTCATAGAGGAATTTATATTTTACCGAATATATTCACTTCTTTGAACTTGTTTTGCGGTTTTTATGCCATCATTGCTTCTATAGAAAAAAATTTTTTTGCAGCATCAATAGCGATAATCATCGGTGTGATGTTTGATATGCTGGACGGGAAAATCGCAAGGGCAACCAATACGACCAGCAAATTCGGTATTGAATACGACTCCCTTGCCGATCTGATATCGTTTGGCCTTGCCCCTGGGGTAATGATATACCTGTGGGCCCTGAAACCACTGGGAAGACTTGGATGGCTTGCCGCTTTTCTTTACTTGGCGTGTGGAACGCTTCGTTTAGCTCGTTTTAACACCCAGGTGGGTTCGGTAAGCAGTGATTATTTTTCGGGTCTCCCGATACCTGCAAGCGCCGGGATGAATGCGACGACAATCCTGTTTTTTCACCGATTCAATATAATCGGGCATGAAAATCCGGTACTTATTCTTGTCATGTTATATTTTCTTTCATTTTTAATGGTAAGTACAATAAAATACAACAGTTTGAAAAAAAAACCCGAGCTTTTTAAAAAAATGAATTTCAATGTTCTGGTTGCTGCTATTTTATTATTAATTTTTATCGCCGCACAGCCATCCATTGCCCTGTTTCTTATTGGGGTTGCCTATATATGTTCAGGCCTTGCGTCCACTGTTCGGTATCACACAAAGCTAAGACATAAAAAATTAGAAACCCACAAAAGTGACGAACACGGGACGAATTCAATTTAAAAAAGGTAATTACGTTCTCTTTATAGGGCCGGCCATTTTTGGTCAAAGGGATCCGTATTTTCAATTAGAAACGGGGCAAAAATGAAAAAAACATATCGATTGGCTGTCATCCCGGGTGATGGGATCGGGCCTGAAGTTACGGCTGAAGGGATTAAAATTCTTGAGACAATTGCAGGTAAGTGTGGAATCGAATTCTTGATTACCAAATACAGCCTGGGCGGTGAACACTATAATGCCACCGGTGAGATTCTGCCTGACACCATTCTTGAATCGATTGGTAAAATGGATGCCATATTTCTGGGCGCGATCGGTCACCCGGATGTAAAGCCGGGTATTCTTGAAAAAGGGATCCTTTTGAAACTCAGGCGGCATTTTGATCAATACATCAACCTGAGACCAGCGAAACTGTATGAAGGGGTCGATACCCCCTTAAAAGATAAGGGACCGGAAGATATAGACTTTGTTGTGGTCCGGGAAAATACCGAGGGGCTTTATGCGGGTATTGGGGGTTCTTTTAAGCGTGGCACTTTGGATGAGGTCGCCCTTCAGGAGTCTATCCACACACGCAAAGGGGTGGAGAGATGTATCCGATTTGCCTTTGATTACTGTCAAAAACGAAACAAAGCCAAAAAACTGACCCTTTGTGGAAAGACAAACGTATTAACATATGCTTTTAATCTGTGGGAGCGTGTGTTTTACGAAATCGCAGAGGAATATCCAGATATTGAAACAGATTATGCCCATGTTGATGCGGTTTGCATGTGGATGGTTAAAAATCCCGAATGGTTCGATGTGATTGTGACAGACAACATGTTTGGAGATATCATAACCGATCTTGCCGCAATGATACAGGGTGGAATGGGGGTAGCCGCCGGTGCAAACATAAATCCCGATGGTATCTCAATGTATGAACCTATCGGGGGTTCTGCACCAAAATATTCGGGCAAACAGATGATCAACCCCATCGCCGCCATTTCAGCAGTCCAGATGATGCTTGAAACGTTCGGAGAGAAGCTCGCAGCGTCCTTTGTGGAGAATGGGGTCATTAAGGTATTACAAAATCACTTGAAGAGTACGGCGGCAGGTAAGATGGGGTATCGTACGGAAGAAGTTGGGGATCTTGTGGCAGGGGATATCAAGAAAGCTTCCTTTCAAGCTGCAGCAGATCTGAAGTTTTCCAGGGCCGAATGAAGCTGTTGCACTAGCGGGGTTGAGGGAAATTTAAAAAAAGAAGAGAAATCATGGCAGAAAAGAGATTTAATGTTGCGGTTGCCGGTGCAACCGGTGCTGTTGGGAACCAGATGATCTCCTCCCTGGAAGAGAGAAATTTTCCAATAAAGTCAGTTAGATTTCTCGCTTCCCACCGTTCTGTAGGAAAAAAACTTCGCTTTAGAGGCGATGACATCGCTGTTGAAGAGTTGACGGAACAGTCATTGGGGGGTGTTGATATCGCTCTCTTTTCCGCAGGTGGAAATACCAGCAAACGGTTTGCACCTTTTGCCAAAGAGAAAGGGTGTGTGGTAATTGACAATTCGAGTGCATGGCGAATGGATCCAGAGGTGCCGCTGGTTGTTCCGGAAGTAAATCCCCATGCGATCTCAGACTATATCAATAAAGGGATCATCGCAAACCCGAATTGTTCGACGATACAGATGGTGGTTGCGCTTTCTCCGATATATAAAAAATGCGGAATAAAACGGATCGTGGTTTCAACTTATCAGGCGGTCTCCGGAACGGGGAAAAAAGCGGTTGATGAGCTTTTCGATCAGACAAGGGCCATAATCAACTTTCTCGATTACAAGAAAAATGTCTACCCCCATCGAATTGCCTTTAACTGCCTACCCCATATCGATGCGTTTTTAGAAAATGGCTATACCAAAGAAGAAATGAAAATGGTAAACGAAACCAGAAAAATTTTGGAAGACCATAGCATTGGTGTAACAGCTACAACCGTCCGCGTCCCTGTTTTTTATGCGCACTCTGAATCGATCAATGTGGAAACGGAAAAACACATTACCGCTGATGAGGTAAAATCTCTTCTCAGGCTCGCAAAAGGGATCAAAGTGGTGGATGAACCGGAAAAAAATATCTACCCTCTTGCCATCGACGCTGCCGGCCGGGATGTAACGCTGGTCGGTAGAATTCGGGAGGATGAATCGATACCCAATGGTATCAACATGTGGGTGGTTTCGGATAATATCAGAAAGGGCGCGGCGACCAACGCCGTACAAATTGCGGAAGTTCTAGCAAGCGACTATCTTTAGGAGAAACTCTTGGACCTGACTCCCATCACAAGTAGAGGCTATCAAACGCTTAAAAAAGAGCTGAAACATTTGAAATCGGTGGAACGGCCCCAAAATATCAAATCGATCGAAGAAGCCCGGGCCCATGGGGATCTTTCGGAAAATGCCGAGTTTGAAGCTGCCAAAGATCGACAGGGCTTTCTTAATCACCGGATTGGCGAACTGGAATACAAACTGTGCGCCGCAGAGATCATCGACCCGAAATCGATCCCCAAAGATCGGGCATTATTTGGATGCACGGTTATTTTGGAAAACATACAGACAGGTGAAAATGTTGAATATCAACTCGTGGGGCCGGATGAATCGAATATAACGGAGGGGCGTATCTCTGTAGTTTCACCCCTTGGGAAGGCTATTATTGGGAAAAAACCGGGGAATGGGATTGTTGTGCAGACACCCGGTGGAAAAAGGAATTACGAGCTGGTTGAAATAAAATAGTTTTGTTCAATTAAAATGAATTCGTAAAAAGCTAAGTTAGACGGCAAAGTAATCCGCCGGAGGCGGGTCAAATTCAAGGCGCGCAAATCCTGTGGAATGAGGCGTACTTACAGTACGCTGGAATGACGAAGGATGCAGCGCAACATAGAAGTTGGACTTTTTACGAAGCCGTCAAGATGAATTCGTAAAAAATCCAATTTTGGACTCTTGCTGACAAAAGGAAAGAGAGGAGGTTTTATTTTGGCACGAATTACCATAGAAGACTGTTTGAAACGAGTACCAAACCGGTTTTTGTTGGTTCATATGGCCGCAAAACGCGTTCGACAGATCCGGGAAGGTTCAGAATACCTGGTAAGTGCTTCAAAAAATGAGGATATTGTTGTTTCCCTTCGGGAAATTGCTGCAGGTAAGGTTTTTATCAAAGAGGAAGATAAGGAAAAGGTTTTTATCAAACAGGAAGATAAGGAAACCGATTAAAAGCACCTGGATGACGATGCTTCAGATCCAAAATGATATACTGATGAAGTCGGGTGGTATATTGAATCCATGAAAGATTTACAGAACCAGCGGGATTACCGGAAAATACCGGTGAACAAAGTTGGTATCAAAAATCTTCGCTACCCGATCACCGTTCGGGACCGCAAAGACGGATTTCAGTCGACCATCGCTCACATAAACATGTATGTCGATCTGCCCCACAAAAACAGGGGCACCCATATGAGCCGGTTTGTTGAAATTCTCCATATCTTTCGCCCGGAAGTCTCCTTAGATACCTTTTCAATGACACTTGAAAAGATGAAAAAGCATCTAAATGCGGCTTCTGCACACATTGAAATGACTTTTCCATATTTTATTGAAAAAAATGCACCGATCAGCAATTCCCCCGGTCTGATGGATTATACATGCAGTATCATCGGATCAAGCGATTCGAACGGAAAAATTGATTTGGTTTCAGAAGTTATTGTCCCCATTTCATCTGTTTGCCCGTGTTCAAAAGAAATCAGCGATGCAGGCGCCCATAATCAACGCGGTAAGGTTAAACTCAGGACACGTTTTAGGAAGTTTATATGGCTGGAGGACATGATCGAACTGGTTGAAAGGGCTTCCTCGTGCGATGTTTATTCTGTCCTCAAACGGGTTGACGAAAAATGTGTGACCGAAAAGGGGTTTGCAAACCCGAAGTTTGTTGAGGACATAGTCAGAGACATAGCGAAAAAGCTCAAAGAGGACGGCAACATTACTTGGTTTTCGGTGAGTGCGGAAAGCTTTGAGTCGATTCACAATCACAGCGCATATGCCTACATAACTGGTGGCACAGATCCTGGACACTAGTCTAAAGCGGCCAGGAGCCTGGCCATGATGCTGTCGGTTGTTTTACCCGGTGTATTGAGCATGACCACAAAAGGGTATAAGCCCCCCTTACGACTTCGAATATAGCCTGCGCGGGTATGAATACCCTTGAGTGATCCGGTTTTGTAAAATTCTCTGTCTGTGTGTCGCATAAGATAGTGATATGGTTTGAATTTCTTGAGAATCTTATGCATGCTATCTGCCGAAATTTTGTTTTTTCTTGAAATTCCGGATCCTTCTACAAACGAAAAGTCATCGATTTTTAATATTTTCTTTGCGAAAAAATATCCGGCCTGAACCCCTTTTTTTAAGGTTCCGCTGGGTGGATCAAGTTTTGCACCCGATGCAATCAGGATTTGATTTGCGATAAAGTTGTTCGAATGCTCCATAAGTTCAGCGACGATATGCCTGAGTGTATATCTGGAAACATATTTGAAAATGAGGGTGTCTTTTTCTTTTAGTACCCCTCCTATTTTTATCTTTCCCCTTGATTTAACCTTCTTTTTTTCAAGAAAATATTGAAGAAGCCGGCCCGTGTAACGGGTGGTTTCTTTTTTTTCATTGGAAAGGATTATCCGCCCTCTATCAAGGGCAGATTGACGAATTCTGGGTAAAACAAACGGCAAAATCGGGGTCTGGGGTTCTGCACTGACATAGATGTTGTTTTTTCGTTTAAAATAAACCGTGTTGAAATTTACACACAGGGCGCCATTAGGCGCGTCATATGGCTCAAACGATGATGTGATTCCGGGAATGACGATTGGATGCTGAAAATAGGTATCATCTAAAACAATATCATGGATCGATTCAAATTTTGTGCTGAGAATTTCGGAAATTTCATCCAAGTCCTCTGAAAGCAACAGGGGATCACCGTACCCTTTTACTTTTAAATTTGAATCCCGGTCCATATAGAAATCGGTATTAAATCGATGGTCTTCACCAAGGAAATGAAGCGCAACAAGAGAGGTGAATATTTTTAATATTGAAGCCGGGATCAGTTTCTTTTGAGCATGTTTTGAAAAAATAACCCTCCCTTCGGGATCTCCGACGAGGATTGCGTCTTGATTTCCGATGAGATGGGACAAACTGCTTAAATTGCCGGCGATGAGGCTTCTTGGGAAAAAGAGATAAAAAATCCATAGAAGGGTCAATAACACTCGCGCAGGCTTTTTAAACAAAATGAGATGAGTTGATGTTGAACGCAGTTTTTGCATTCCCCTCGTTAGTAATTATTTGCTCTCAATAATCAAAGTCACCGGCCCGTCATTGATTAATGACACATCCATCCTGGCACGGAATCGGCCGGTTTGAACAAAAATTCCTTTTTCCTGAATTCTTTTCACGAAAGATTGATAAAGCCTATCCGCCTCATCGGGCCGGGCCGCATGAATAAACGATGGACGCCTTCCTTTTCGACAATCTCCCAGCAAGGTAAACTGGGATACCACAAGCATTTCGCCGCCGGTTTCGAGCAGAGAGCGGTTCATCTTTTCGTTTTGGTCCTCAAAAATCCTCAGATTGACTATCTTGTCCGAGAGAAATTCAACATCCTGTAAACGATCTGTAGTTGATACACCGAGAAAAACCAAAAGCCCTGCTGAAATTTTTCCAACGATCTTATTTTTTACCACGACTGAACTCTCTTTGACTCTTTGGATAACCGCCCGCATGTTGTTATTCATATCAAATAGGAGGTTTGTCCTCAAGCACATAATGAACCATGAGCTTAAAATGGAGTACACGGCAGACAAAATACTTCTTGACTGCTCATCATTTGTTTGTTATGCTTCATGCAAAATATATGCTATCATCATGATTCTTTTGAAATCTGAAATCCAGAAAGGGCTTTGAATGGATGGAAAGTCTTTTCCGCTTTAAAAAATTGCCTAAGCTTCTTGCGGTGGTAATCATCGCCACCTTGTTTGTTCAAGGCTGTGGTCCGAAAAGTCGAGACCTGCCGATCAATAAAATCAAAAGAGCACTTCAAAAAATTCCGACCTACTCAGTTGTTTTAGAAGACATGAATGAAGAGGGGAATTTTTTCCCGCATTATTTTCATAAATACCGTGTTGTAACGCCGAAAGAGACCGGTTCAACCGACTGGCTGGAGGTTCCAAAAGATTACTACAAAATAAATGAAACTTTCTTGGGCATGACCCTTCTGGCTAAAAAGGACGGAAAGGAAGATTCATCTGTTTCACCCCCCGGGTATCAGTTTGTCGGGGATTCGAGATATGGACGATGGCGAGAAGACAGCCGTGGTGGATCGTTCTGGGAATTTTATGGAAAATATGCACTTTTTTCGAGTTTGCTCGGTGGTTGGTATCGACCGATATACAGAGATGATTATCGAAGTTACCAACGGTACGGTGCTCGAAATGTCCCCTACTTTGGCCGGAACAGAGAGTACGGGACATCCGGGTCGATTGCACGGCAGAACAAGCCGAATTTTTTCTCCCGGCGTCTGAACAGAGAACGGATAAGAAAAGCCTCATTTTCAGACAGGGTAAAAAGAAAGATCGGCAGAAGCAAAACGAGTTTTCGCAGTCGAACCGGCGGTTTGGGGAAATAGCCGATGAATATTGATAATCTCATCACTGCCATCATTTTGATTGTCGTATTTTATTTTATTTTCTTTATTGGAAAAATCGTCAACGATCTGTTGCACCGGGAATACCATCTGACCACCGAATTGGTCGAACGAGATAATCCGGCCCTAGCCCTTGCGATTGTCGGCTATTACTTTGGTCTGGTATTGAGTATCGGTGGGACCCTCGTCGGTCCCAGCGGCGGTATCTGGGAAGATATCATCGATCTTGTACTTTATGGTCTATTGAGCGTCATTCTTTTAAATATCTCCTGGTTTCTCTGTGATAAAATCATTCTGCATAAATTCAAAATGAGTGATGAGCTCATACGAGATCAAAATCAAGGAACCGGCATCGTTTCATGTGCCATCAGCATCGCTTCAGGGTTTATCATATTTGGAGCGGTCTCCGGGGAAAATGGGAACATCTGGACAGCCATTGCATTTTGGGGGCTGGGGCAGGTCATGTTGCTTCTTGCAGGATGGGTGTACAATATGATCACTCCCTATGATATCCATACCGAGATTGAAAAAGACAACGTGGCCGCCGGTATCAGTTTTGCCGGTGTACTTATCGCTATGGGAATTATTGTGGGACGCGCGGCAGGGGGGGAGTTTCATTCCTGGACGGAAAATTTTTTGGACTTCATCATTATTTCTTTTATCGGACTCGCTATTTTACCCTTTATCCGAATTCTTACTGATAAAATTCTTTTGCCGACGGTGAAACTCACCGATGAGATCGTCGGCCAGAAAAAACCAAATATTGGAGCCGCTTACATCGAAGCATTTTCCTATATTGCGGCTTCGATGATAATATATTGGAGTGTATAGATTTCGCAATTTCGGCGTTATCCTTAAAATATCCATTTTCGTTACAGGGTTTGCCGGTATTGTTGCAGAATTCGTCCTCTCGACTCTAGCCACCTACCTGATCGGAAATGCCATTTTTCAATGGACCATTGTGATGTCTCTCATGCTTTTCGCAATGGGGGTCGGCAGCCGGATCAGCAGATTCTTTCGTTTCAGACTCCTTGATATCTTTATCCTGACCGAATTGGCGCTCTCCATACTCTGTGCAATATCCGCTCAATTGGCATATCTCCTTGCGGCGTACACGAACTATACGAATTTTGCGATATATGCTCAGGCCTTTCTTATTGGAAATCTTATCGGCCTTGAAATTCCTCTTGTTATCCGAATAAACGAGAAATACGAAGATCTCAGGATCAATATCTCCGCAGTCATGGAGAAAGATTACTTTGGTGCGCTTTTGGGGGGGCTAGTATTTGCGTTCTTTGCTCTTCCGTATCTGGGGTTAACCTATACACCATTATTTCTCGGAATAATAAATTTTATTGTCGCTTCTTTCCTCCTGTGGCAATTTTTTCATCTGATTGAAAGAAAAACATTTCTCATAGGTCTATACTCTTTTGTATTGGTCTTCCTTGTCTTACTCGGCGTGTTTGCAAAGCCGATTATCAGATACGGTGAACAACGAAAATACCGGGATAAGATTATTTTTTCAAAGCAGACGATTTACCAGAAAATTGTCATGACCCAATGGAAAGATTATTACTGGCTCTATATCAATGGCCAGGAGCAGTTTTCAACATATGACGAAGAAAAATATCATGAACCTCTTGTACATCCTGCCATGCAGCTGTCTCCGGATATCACACGTGTTCTGATTATAGGCGGTGGAGATGGACTTGCTTTACGCGAAGTTCTAAAGTATGATGAGGTTGAATCGGTTACGGTTGTGGATATCGATCCGGTGATGACTACCCTGGCGAAAGAACATCCGGTTTTATTACTGATAAACGACGGCTCAATGCAGAGCACAAAAGTAAATATCATAAATGCAGATGCAGCTAAATTCATAGATGAAGACGCATCTTTGTATGGTGTGATTATTATTGATTTACCTGATCCGGATACCATTGACCTCATGCATGTCTACTCGGAAAAGTTCTACTCTACCCTTCGAAATCATCTTATCCGGGGAGGTGTCATGGTAACCCAGGCCACGAGCCCGTATTTTTCAAAAAATGCTTTTTTAAGCATCATGAAAACCATAAGAAAAGCGGGATATTCCATCCTGCCTTATCACAATCAGATCCCGACCATGGGTGAGTGGGGGTGGGTCATCGGCATTAGAGAAACCGACATTAAAGAAAAACAGCTAAAATCGGTGATAATGAAAAAGGATTTTACAGACATCAAAACCCGATATATAAATAAGGATGCCATGATATCAATGGTTCATTTTGGAAAGGGAGTCATCGATAAAGAAGCAATGGAGAAAATCAAAGCCAATACGGAGTTGAATTCTGTTCTGTATCGGTACTATCTGTCCGGATCATGGGGAATGTATTGATTACGCACTGTATGGTGGTGTAACGGCAGCCTGATAAAAACCTGGACTTGGAATCGTTCGTTTCACCGCTTGTGATCGTTTTGGATTCAATGCGAGGGCAAAAAAATGAGTTTTAATAATATGCTGAATAGACTAACGATGAAAAACCAGAATCTTTATTACAAGCTCAAAATGATCTTCGGTCTTTTTTTCATCTTCCCTGTTTTGGGTTTTTTGTATTTCGGGATCAAATACAAAATTCTAAATGACGAATATACATTACTATATCTCCTGGGCGTCCTTGTTTTTTCATACTTGGGGTACACCTTTCTCAGAAAACTCTTTGATGAAATAGGAAATTTATCCAAAACGATTTCAGATGGAGGTGTTTCATCGCTTGAGAAAGAAAAACGTCGATCCAGCACTAGCGAGCTGCATAGTATCATACAATCTTTTAATGCCATTGAGAACCAGTTCAAAACCTCTTCAATGGAGTTGGCCCAAAGGGCCTCGGAGATTGCAACGCTCAAAGAGCTTTCAGAACTCTGTTATATGACCATTGATCCAAAAGAGATTCTATATATTACACTTGAGCGCTCTTTATTGCTCACTGGCTCAGACGTCGGGTCTGTTATGATTTTAGAAGAAGCAGATACGAAAAAATTTATCGTAAGGGCGACCATCGGCCACGGAGAACACGTTCAGATCGATGATGAAATTGATTTTGAAAAGAGCATTGCAAAGTATGCGGTTATTAATAAATCCCCGCTGGTGGTCGAGGACATTGAAAAAGATACCCGGTTCGGAAGGGCAAACCTTTCCTATTATGGAACAAAATCGTTTATCTGTATGCCGATAAAGACCAGCCAGGCGATCGTGGGTGTTCTCACTATCTCTAGAAGGGAGAGCGACCGACAATATAAACTCAAAGATGTTGAAATCTTGACACCGCTTTTGAGCAATGCGGCATTTACTTATGAAAACATTCGCCTTGTCCGGGAAAACGAGCAGTTCGCAAAGTATCCCAAATCCGTTGAGAAGGTCTTTAAGGTGTTAAACTCAAGTATACAGGATAGAGAACTGCTGGCTGCTATTTTGACTGAGCTTCAAAACATCGTACAGTTTAATTACGCACTCGTGATGCTCGAGGATGCGGGTAAACCCGGTCATATAAATATTTTTGATCTATTCGCCACCGAACCGATTAATCTGAATAAGGGTGCCCAATATGCCGGCGTTAACACCATCATGGATAAGGTAATGAAGCAGGAAACAACCATGGTGATTAGGGATACGAGTACACTTTCAGGAGTTGCTGAAAAAGAACTCTTTACAGACCAGAATTGCAGGTCCTGTATCCTTTCTCCTTTAAAAATAGGAGGAACCGTATCTGGTTTAATATCTTTAAGCGCAGAAAATCCGGATATTTTTTATGAAGTGTTTGATCTTATGCCTTGGATGGCAAATGTCCTTTCCTTTACCATCGAACGGAACAGACTACTTTCGGCAATGGCTAGACGAAATCAGGAACTAGATACCATTCGCCAGATAGGGGGTGCTTTGGCTTCATCGACGTTTGATATCAATCAAGTCCTGAATTACACCATGGACATGATTCGAGTGGCGATGAATACAGAAGCAGGTTCTTTAATGCTTATTAAGGGTGACGAACTTGAATTTGCAGTGGCTTATAATATTGAAGTTGAGAGCCTGAAGGGTTACCGGATTAAAATGGGCCAAGGAATTGCCGGATATTCAGCCGACCGGGGGAAGGTGGTCATCGAGAACGATATTCAAAACTCTCCCCAATTTCATTCCGACGTCGATGAATCAACCGGTTTTACAACAAGATCTGCTTTGTGTGTGCCGATGATCTCACAGGGCAAGGTGATCGGTGTGATCGAGGTGCTCAACAAAATAGATGGAGACTTTACCACCAACGATACAGACCTGTTGCAGTCTGTTGCGTCATTGGTGAGTATTGCCATTGAAAATGCCCGTCTCTACAAGAAAACAGTTTCATTGGCCAAACATGAGCGTGGCATCAGGGGCATGTTCCAAAAGTTTGTTCCCAAAGAAATTTTGGATAAAATCCTCCACAATACCGATGACAAACAGGCCGTTATCGAAGAAATGAAGACGCTGACCCTGCTGAATATCGACATCAGGGGGTTTACCGGACTGACCCGAAAAATTGGTCCTCAAAAAACAGTCTCCCTCCTGAACAGTTTCTTTTCGGTAATGGGTGATATTGTTTTCAAACACCATGGTATTGTTGATAAGTACCTGGGGGATGGATTTCTAGCCCTGTTCGGCGCGCCGGTTTCCAGTACCATGGATGCAGATAACGCCATATCTGCGGCCCTTGAAATGCAAAATGCGCTTCCCCGTGTCGATGACTATTTTGTAAAAGAGATCGGGGCTTCGGTGAACATTGGGATCAGTATCGACACCGGCGAGGTGGTTGTCGGGAATTTTGGATTTGATATGAAAATGGATTATACAGTTATCGGTGATTCAGTCAACATTGTGTTTAGGATGCAGGGACTTACCAAATCCATTCCAAACAGTATTTTAATTAGTGAAAACACATCAAAAGCTGCTCGCTCGCACCTTGAAACCCGAAAAATCGACAATAAAGATAGCAAAGGCATCCTCAAAGGATTAAAAGTCTACGAGCTTTTAGGGCAAAATAGATAACTCTACATTCCTTTAACTTCACCCACTGCTGCCAGATAAAGAAGATACGATTCCGGATTTAAGCCCAGAATGTTTTTCGCTTCGTCATCGTAGAAGGCGCCGATACCGCAGCAGCCAAGCCCCATAGCAGTCGCCCCTAAATAGAGGATATGACACAGCCGGCCGGCGGCCATCATGGCATATCGATATCCACGCGGTCCCCAAAACCGATCGATTGTATTGAGATTGGTCATAAATAGAAAATGGACTGAAGCGGAACAAAGCCATTGTTGATTGAGGCAGGCGGCTGCCATTTTACCGGTAGTCGGTTCAAAATCCACATAACCTGCTGTTTTGTTTGCCGTATCTGCAAGGTAAAAACCAGGCGCCAACTCTTCAATATTCCCAGCCAAAAAACCGATCGAAATAGCGCTGGCATAATCTTTCGCCACCGGAAAATTCTCCGCCCAGGCGGCAAATACAATATCGATCAGCTGTATAAATGTGGTCTTTTTTAATTTTTGGTTAATGAAGTTTCGTCTTGACCGACGGCGAAGTACGGTCTCTGAATAGGTCAGTTTTTTGTCCGGGGCCTTATTTTGAGAAATGGGTATCCATTTAAGGGGATTAAGACCTAATTTAGAAGAAATATCAGGATCCTTCACAAATTGTT